>CAZUQA010000032.1:0-2826 GCA_964622375.1 uncultured Erysipelotrichaceae bacterium
GATGCTCTGTGTGTCAGTGGCTTAACTGCGGGAGTCAGCAGTGATGCTGCTACTTTAAAAGTTGTTAAGGATGCCGTGCCTAATACTTTAGTGTTTGCCAATACCGGCGTGAAACCGGAAAACGTTAAAGAGCAATTAGCGGTTGCCGATGGTGCCGTGACCGCGACTACCTTTAAGCGCGATGGTAAATTTGAAAATGAAGTCGATGAAAGTCGGGTAAAAGCTTTCATGGCTATTGTCAAGGAATTTAGAGCCGGGTTGTAAGTGATGTTAAAGATTCTACCGTCACTGGCTTCAGCTAATCAAATGAAACTGGGTGAAGAAATCGCCAGAATTCGCGATTTTAAACACCTACACTTTGATATTGAAGATGGTAACTTTGTGGCTAATATCACTTTTGGTCTGAAGACCATCAAGAGTGCCATGGCGCAATGTGGAGCAATCATCTGTGATGCCCACCTGATGGTAACTAAGCCGGAAGACTATATTGATGAGCTTATAGCCTTAGGTTTTAAGGCAATTGCCGTTCATTGGGAGGGCTTAGCCTACCCCATGAAACTTATTAATAAAGTTAAACAACAAGGTGTAAGAGTAGGACTCGCCCTTAACCCCAGAACCGCGATAACTGAGATAGTTTCTTATTTGCCGGATATTGACTATGTTTTACTGATGGCCAGTGAGCCGGATAATGAAGGGGAGTTGTTTCAGTATCGCATCTACGAGAAGATTGAACAACTACGACAAGTCGATAAAGAGATTACTGTCGTTGTGGATGGTGGGATTAAGCCGGAGATGTTAAGGGGTTTAGAAGCCGGCGGTGTTAATGAAGTTGTTCTTGGTCGTTGTTTATTCCAAGGGGATGATATTTCAGTTTTTGACAGTTATTTAGACAAGGAGGTGTTTAAGTGAAAAAGATTTTGTTTGTTTGTGCCACCGGTGGTATTACTTCAACGGTAGCCGAACAAAAAATCATCGAGGCTTGTAAGGAAGCAAAGATTGAGTTTAAAGCTTACCGCTGTTCAGCGCCGGAAGTCAGCACTTATCTGAAAGATGTTGATTTCATCGTCGCCACTGCGGCTATCGGTGATAATTATCCGATTCCGGTTATCAACGGTTTACCGTTTCTGACAGGAATTGGCAAAGAAGAAGTCATTGCCAAGATATTGGAATTAGCTAAAGCAGATTAGAAAGGGAGGAAAGTTAATCTATGCTAATGAACATTATTAATTTTGTGATGGACGCCGGTTCATCGGTATTTATGCCATTAATAATCCTAGCTGTTGGTTTGATTTTTGGCTTGGATTTCAAAAGAGCCTTGAAATCCGGGGTAGTTGTCGGTTTTGGTTTTATTGGAATCGGTTTGGTAATTGATTTACTGTTTGGCGGTCTCGATGTTGTTATCGGGCAATTGGTAGAGCTGTATCATTTCCCCTTGACCTCGATCGATGTAGGCTGGCCAATCGGAGCAGCTATCGCTTGGAAATCAGGCTTGATTGTGCCGATTATCTTAGGGGCGGTTTTACTGACCAATGTTGTTTTGATTTTTGTTGGTTTCACTAAGACCCTCAACGTCGATATTTGGAACTATTGGGGGGCTTTGTTTGTCGGTAATGCTATTTATTTGACCACTGGCAATATGTTTTTCGGAGTGCTGGCTGCCGTGATTGCTATGGCAGTTAACCTCAAAATGGCTGATGCCGCTGCTCCGCATATTGAAGAGTCTTTCGGCATGCCGGGTATTACTACCTGTAATATGGAAACGGTGAGTTGGGGAATTATCGCGGTACCGTTGAACAAATTAATCGATAAGATTCCGGTTATCAACAAAATAGACTGGACCCCGGAAAAAATTCAGGAGAAGCTGGGTGTTTTTGGTGAGCCATGGTTTATCGGAGCGATGATCGGTTTAGTTTTGTCGATTGTAGCCCGCGTGGAAATGGGAACGGTACTACAGGTTGTTATGAGTACTGCCGGAGCGATGTACATTTTGCCAAAGATGATTGGGGTTTTAATGGAAGGCTTGTTACCGATCAGTGAAGCAGCTACGGCTTTCATGCAAAAACGTTCTAAAGGTAAAAAGATTTATATCGGTTTGGATGCTGCCGTATTGTGCGGGCATCCTTCCGTGGTAGCTACCCAATTGTTGTTGATTCCGACAACTTTAGTGTTGGCGGCTATTCTGCCGGGTAACTCAACATTGCCTTTAGCGGAATTAGGCGGTATTTCTTTCTTAATTGTCTGGTCGGTTATTCCTTCTAAAGGAAATGTGTTCCGGGGTTGGTTAATCGGCTCGGTTATCATGATTTTTGTTTTGTATCTGGCTTCCAGCTGGGCTCCGGTTATGACGGAACTAGCCAAAGTGGCTGATTTCCCGATTCCTGAAGGGGCCAGTTTAATCACCTGTTTAACTATCGGTGGTGAATGGGTAGCTTGGGTATTGTTTAAGGTTTTCACTAAATTGCTGCCTTAGTTTGATGCAATGAGTGAAGTTCTTGAGCTTTATCGAACAACTTTAGAAAGCGATTATCAACAGTGTGCTACCCTTTTCGCAAATAGCGATCCTTGGCGGGCTTTGGGCCAAAGCTTAGCTTACAATTATCAAAAAGTCAGTTCCCCGGATGAGGAAGTGTTTGTGATTAAAGCAGCTGATAAGGTAATTGCCTGTTTGCTGCTGGAAATGCACAGCACTTTAAAAGCCTTTATTCGCGGTTTAGTGGTGGCTGAGGGCTATCGCAATCGCAATTTAGGGGCGGCTTTAGTAGCTTTTGCGGAGAAACGGGCTTTCTATGACTGTGCCAATGTCTTTACCTTTTGTTCCACAGAAAA
>CAZUQA010000033.1:0-18844 GCA_964622375.1 uncultured Erysipelotrichaceae bacterium
AAGAAATAGATGCATGAACTCTTTGCCCTGCTACAACAGAAGAATTCATTTATGCAACAAATAGTATTGATAAAGCAATCAGAAACTGAGCTAAGTAATAAGTGAAGTGATTGGTTATTATTAACAGCGGAGATTTCATCAACTTTTCTGGGCCAAAGTATTGTTGCGACAAAATAAGGTCGGAGACTAAAAACATAATACTGCCGACAAACATCAGGAGCCAACGCGTTGGCCAACCGCTGTAGTAAGCAATGACACCGGTAGTACCGACCATGAAGCTTAATAGAAAAGCATAAGTAGCAGCAAAGGCTTTGTATGGTCCATAGTTGAGTCCCATTTTACTTGCGCCCAATACAGCAACAGAACTGACAATAATTCCCAAGATTACCGGAATAAGGGCATAAGCCCAGAGTCCGGCATTGATAGCTGGCATATTAGTGTAAATGGCAATCATGTAGAATATGTGACCGATAGTGAAAGCTGTCATGCCACTATAGCGCCAAGGTTTGGTATCTTGGGGATAAACAACCATAACATCAAGAACAATATCACCTATCAATCCACATAATAGACCGAGAAGGATAAGCAGGCTGAAAAAATAGTCGCGTGAAATTGCTAATGAGGCAGCCGCAGTCGCCATGAACAAGAAGCTAACCAAGGACTTGATCATTACAGCTAGCGGTGTCGCTTTTTTGACTCGCAGAACTAAAAAGTAAACTAAAGCTACTAAACCCAAGACAACTGTCAAATAGGGAGAAAATTCGAGTATATTCATATTGGTCTCCTAATGAAAAAAATCTTCTTACATTGGCATTATAACAAGGCCCTTGGTCATTTTCAATAAAGCTACTCTTCTGATTTTCTGATTGAAATAATAGGTAATGAAGTAAAATAACAAGGGAGAAAAAACGAGGTATTATTAGTCGCAATAGTTCTACCAAATTTGTAACTTGTTTGCCTTGCGGCAAACAGGATATCAGTTAGTCTAGCTGAGTTAGATACTGACCCTATCTTCAAAAATAGAAAATCATTTAAGTAGCTTTGGGAAGAAATCAATGTTTGGCAAAATTAAAGTGCAACTTTAAAATTGCCAAAGTTATGCTATAGTAATGCTTTTATACAGCATTAACATAAAAATGTACTAGATAATTCGCTTATTTTTTGCATTGTTATCGCTTACAATTGAAAACTGGCTTGTCAGATTAAAAAGAATAATCAATAATAGAAGTGAAGTTGACAGTTGAATCTACCTAGTGAGATCGGGGTAGTAAAAACAGTGTTTTATAAGTGATTCTTTAGTTAAGTAAAAATAAGGAGGAAAATGTTTTGGACAGAGTAATTGAGTATTCGCTTAATACTTTTGTGCTACTTTCAGTTGTTGTAGCTGTATTGTCTTTTATCTTTGCCGCTTGGCTTTTCCGTTGGGTAAACAAGCAACCTTCCGACAACCAAGTAATTGCCGAGATTGCCACTTACATTAGAAAAGGAGCGCAGGTTTTCTTGCGCAAAGAGTATCTGGCTTTAGCTAAATTTGTCGGTGTGGTATGCATACCGATTTTTTTATTCCTACCACAACCCTGTTGGCAGGGAAATATCCTGGACAACGTGATTATGGTAGGGGCGTATATCGCCGGTACGATTTTCTCGGCTTCAGCCGGGGTTATCGGTCTAAAAGTAGCGACTATCGCTAATGTAAAAACTGCCGAAGCAGCTCAAGCCGGAATTCGCCCGTCCTTTATGGTTGGCTTTCGCGGTGGGGCGGTTATGGGAATGGCAGTTGTAGGGGCAACGGTTCTTGGTGTAGCTTTAGTGATGTTTTTTACCGGTAATACAACGGCTTTATTAGGCTTTAGTTTTGGTGCCAGTTCACTGGCGTTGTTTGCGAAAGCCGGTGGTGGTATCTTCACTAAGACGGCTGATGTCAGCGCTGATTTAGTCGGCAAGGTGGAATTAGGGATACCGGAAGATGACCCTCGTAATCCGGCAGTCATTGCCGATAATGTTGGTGATAATGTCGGTGATGTTGCCGGTATGGGCGCTGATCTCTTTGATTCTAATGTCGCATCGATGGCTGCCGCTTTGGTTCTTGCCGGGATTCTGGATAAGAATAACGGTGGTTTTGCCAACAGTGCTATGGTCTTTTGTTTTGCAGCTTGTGGTTTACTGTCATCAATAATAGGAATTATCATGGCACGCATGGGAAAAGATGACAGTGCCACCCGCGCTTTAAATAACAGTACTTATTTTACCACCGGGATTTTTGCCTTAATAACCGCTATAGCTAATTGGCTTTTCGGCTTTCGCTGGGAAATCTGGGGAGCGGGTATTATCGGCTTATTGGTTGGCGTAGTTATTGGAATTGCGACTGATTACTTTACTGATGATTCAAAAAAACCGGTGCGTTATGCCGCCAAAGCTTCAGAATTAGGTCCGGCTTTTACTATTTTAACCGGCATGTCTTATGGCTTTCTTTCGGTGCTACCGGCTTTGGTGGGGATTGCGATATCATCACTGGCGGCTTATAAAATCTGTGAACCCTTGGGCGAAGGTTATGCTATGTTTGGAATCGCCATGGCAGCGGTGGGGATGCTATCGATTGTCGGAATGATTATCTCTAACGATGCTTATGGACCGATAGTTGACAATGCCCGCGGTTTAGCAGAAATGGGACATTTAGGTGATGAAGTACTGGCTATAACCGATGAGCTTGATAGTGCTGGCAATACGGTTAAAGCGGTGACCAAAGGTTTTGCGATTGGCGCTGCCGGATTAACAGTCATTGCTTTGCTGGGGACCTTTATGGCCCAGGTTAATGAGTCAGCTAGAGTTCTCGGTCTGCCATTAATCAGTGGTTTTGATATTATGGATCCTCTAGTATTTTTTGGCATGTTAGTCGGTGCTGCTGTACCGGCAGTTTTCTGTGCGATGTTGATGTTGGGTGTCGATCGCAATGCCCAAAGAATGGTAAACGAAATCCATCGTCAGTTCAAAGAAATAGTAGGTTTGAAAGAGGGAAAAGCCGGCGTGGTTCCGGAATATGAGCGCTGTATTGAAATAGCGACAGATGGTGCTTTAAAAGAGTTAATTCCTGCCGGCTTAGTGACGATTGCTATAACCTTGGTTGTTGGTTTTATCGGCGGGGTAACAGCTATAGGCGGCTTCTTATGTGGCAATATTGTTTCCGGTCTTTTACTGGCATTGTTTATGAGTAATGCCGGGGGTCTATGGGATAATGCCAAGAAGTATGTGGAATCCGGTAATAACGGCGGTAAAGGCTCAGAAGCCCATAAAGCTGCAGTGGTTGGTGATACAGTTGGTGACCCGCTCAAGGATACTGCCGGACCTTCAATCAATACCCAAATTACCGTAGTTTCTTTGGTAGCTTCTTTATGTGCCACTTTATTCTTAGCGCTATCTTTATTTGGCTAAACAGCTAAGAAATAATAGTCTGAGAGCCTAGATAATTATGTAAGTAAAAAATCTCCTGATGAATGGTCAGGAGATTTTTGAGCAGGTCGACGATAATTACTCAGCAAACAAGGGCACAAACTCTTGAGTATCGACGTTAACCAAACCACGATTGGTAATGCGTAGTTTTTGAATGACTGGTAAAGCTAACAGCATGATTGGACCGATGGGATTGACGGAATTATCAATACCTATATCTTTAAAAGCTGCCTTAAGTTGTTTTACTTTGTGGGCTAATTCAAAAGCTTTGGTTTTGGTCATGATACCGGCTACTTCCAACTGCAAGCTGGAAACAATCTGCCCGGCTTTACAACAAACCAGACCGCCGCGATTCTTCTTAATCTCGCCAACACAAGCCAAAGCATTTTCCGGGGAGTCATAAACAATTACCAAGTTATGGCTATCATGAGCTACTGTACTGGCTACTGCTCCTTGTTTTAAACCAAAGTTTTTAATGAGACCGATACAAGGTTTAAATTCACTGCCGTAGCGGTAGATAACAGCCAGATATCTGATGTCATCTTGACCACTTAAATCTAAATAGCCGGATTTTACCGGTAAGCTGATTTTCTCATGTTCTAAAATTGCCGAACCGGGTAAAGAAACGATGACATTAGCGACCATCTCAGTTTTCTCACTGTTGGCTTTTACTTGGAAATCTTCAAAGCGAAGCTCTGGAATATTGATGGTATCTAGAGCTTCCAGTTGGTAGTCTTTATCCGCGATATCAACTACTAATGATCCAGCTTGCGCAACCAATTCGCCTTTGGCAAACACCGCTTCAGCTTTGATGTTTTCGATGCTGTCTGCGATTATTACATCAGCGGTGAAGCCCGGAGCGATAGCTCCGACATTTTCTAAATTAACATGCATAGCAGCGTTGTAGCTGGCATTTCTGATAGCATCAAGTGGATGGATACCATCTTGAATAGCCTGATTGAGCACATAGTTGAGTGAACCGCCGGCGGTCAAGTCGTCAACTTCCCGATCATCACTACAATAGGACAAACTGCTTTGGAAGCGGACTTGGTTATAGAAATTGGCTACATCTTTACTGCTGTTGGCGAAAGTGGTATTGCGACAATCGACATTGATACCATAGCGGGCTTTATCAGCTATTTCCTGGGGAATGAAGTTTTCATGACAGCTGGAAACCCCGGCAATCTTATAGGCGGCAATATTACGTCCTAAACCAAAAGGATAGTGGCCTTGGACAAAGAGTTGATTATCTTGGGCCCAAGCGATATAGTCCATGGCGCGTTTGCCGCATTTAATAACATCGAGAAAATCCATCATTTCCGCTACTCCTAAAATACGATGGGGGTAAGCTTTAAATAAATCTTGGAAATCTTCAATATACAACTCTGCTCCGGCATCTTCCCTACCGCGGACGGCAGGAACCGAAGAAGGTAGTAAGAAATATTGTTTTTGTGGTAAATCCTCACTACTTTCTATCATGTATTTAATGCCGGCAATGCCGGTAACATTCGTCACTTCATGACAATCGGTAATCACCGTGGTTACTCCAAAAGGCAAGACTGTACGACAAAACTCGCGGGGTACCAACATACTGCTTTCAATGTGAACATGGGAGTCAACCAAACCGGGAAGGGCATACTTTTGCCAATTATAATCGTAGGTGGCTTTAGCCTTGATACTACATTGTTTAGCGTACTCGACATAGGAAATAAAACCGGCATAGATGCCGATATGACCTTCGAGTATTTCCCCGGTAATAACATTGACGATTTTGAGATTTTTGAGCACAATGTCATTTTCAATCTCGCCTAAACAAGCCTTGATCAATTCTTCTTTGTTGTACATAATTTTCATCGGCTTATCCTCCTTTGATGATGGAACCCATGAACTATTATTGCAATATGGTGTAGGAGTTAAATAAAGAGATGTCGAGATTAATGCTTCCAAGCCAAAATGAAAGAGAAAGGCGAGAGAGTAACTCAGCCTTCACATTAAACAAAATAAAGTGCTACGCCAATAATAAACCGCGATTAGTAAAACTTAATGACAACATAAATAAAAGCAACGAGAAAAGCAATCCCTAAAATCCATTGAAACACTGTAACCATGTCTTTTTACCTTCCTGTTTTTTGCTTAACTAACTAAATCAGCAAATTACTTTTTCATTATAGCACGGATAATGCTATCAGCTTCTTATCTTGATTAACAAAGGGCAACAGCAGACTGCTACTGACACATTGATAATTTAGGGTTTATGAGCTAATATTTGATTAGCTTACTGTCAAAAGCTAAGAAGCGGAAAATGCGAAAGCTTAACGCAGCTTCAGGAAGAAATACCAAGAAAATGAAGTTTACTAAAAGAGAAGAGGGTATGAAAAAAATAATAATATTTATTGTACTGGCATTGCTGTTGTTGCTGGTTGGCGGTTGTGCTAGTAATGATGCCACTAATGATGAAAAAGGTGATGATAAAGGAACAACGGAAACTACTGACAACAGTAGTAAGGAGATACCGTTGATTCCGGGGAATCAAACGGTTTGTAAGTTTAGCGATAGTACGGAAGAAACAGTAATCACTATTGACCATGACGGAAAAACGGTTAAGAAGATTTCCAGCAAAACCACGATGAATTATAGCGATACCGTAATTGCTGAAATGATTTATAGTAGTTACCAAGACTCCCTTGAAGAACTGGCGAGTATACCGGGGTTTAAAATAGCTTTAAGATACGCTAATGATAAAAAGACGGTCATTATTGAAGAGAGTTATGATTTCTCAGTTTTGGATTTTCTCTGGTTTTTGGAATATACCATCATCGATTACAATACCGCTTTTGATAGCTTGTATGCGAAATATTATGTTGATCTATTAGAGCGTGACGAGTTTACCTGTCAGTGATTTTTGGCAGAATGCTTGGCAGAATGCTAAGAAAATAACAATAAAGTTGAATTTGGATTTGTGCTATACTAATGGTGGAGAGAATAATACTCAACAAAGGAGGAAGAATGAAAAAAATAGTACTATTAGCTGTTGTGTTTATGTTGTTAGTTATTCCTGCCGGCTGTAAAAAAAGTGACAAGAATAATGGGGACAAAGGTAATACCAATGTCAATAATAACAATAACACAAACAGTAATAATTCAGGCACTAAAGGGAATCGTATGGTTTGTACAAAAAAGGATAATTCAGAAAATACTACTATTACGGTTGACCACGATGGCGAAAATCTTTTAAGAATTATCACCAGAGGCGAGTACGATTTTGGCAACACTGCTTCGGCAGACATGATGTTAAGTATCTTTAGTGGGATTTTTGAAGATGCAGATAAGGCTGAAGGTTTTAACTTTTCTGTTAAAAAGACTGCTGATGGTAAAGGAGTAATTGTGGAGTATGATTTTGACTTTAGTCATTTGGATTATAGTTATATGCAGTCTGTATTTGCCGGCGACTATGAAGATGTAGATTGGAAAGTGTTCAATGTAACTAAATACAAAGCTGAATTAACCGAACAAGGTTATACTTGTAAGTAAGTTAAACCACTATATTTAGCAATGTAATAAGTAAAATGAAACCCTTGATTATAGTAATCAGGGGTTTTTTATTGATTTGAGCCAGCAGAAAAAATAAGAGGAGTGATGGTCTTATTTTTGAAGTATAAAGCAAATACCGGAATTACTGATTAGTCCTCTTTGCGCTTATTATTCTTAGTTAAAAGGATGCTAGTCAAAGAGATGCTGAGTGTCAACAAGTAGCCTAGCAAACTACGGTCACCGGTAGCCGGGTTTTCCAGAACCTGCCAATTGGCAGTTAAAATGACTGCAGCATCCGGCATGATGAAGGTAGTAACAGCAGTATCATCACGAGTCAATATGACATTTAATGTATCGACATTCCAACCGGCAAATTGATAACCGGGACGGGTTCCGGCGTTTATAGTAACCACGGCACCGGCGGCATAGTTTCCACTACCGGCTGTGGCAGCGTAACTGCCGTTTATGGTAACGGTGTATTCACTGGCAGCTTCCGGGGTCCATTGAGCAACCAAAGTAACATCGCTATCAGAAATGAGGAAGCTGTCGCCGTCAAAGTAGGTGTTAGCGTCATAGAGCCAGCCGGCAAAGATGAAGCCGGCTTTTAGCGGTACTACCGATGATACGCTAACACTGTCACCACTAACATAATCGGTGGTATCGCTTGGGGCTCCGCTACCGCCATTAGCATCATAGAAAACATTATAGATTTTATCCCATTGCGCAACTAAGGTAACATCACTACTGGCTATAGAGAAACTGTTGCCGCCATAATAGGTGCTGCCACCATAACTCCAGCCTTTAAACAAGTAACCGGGGTTTGTTGGGATGACAGCTGATACTGTGACGCTATCTCCGGAAATATAATCATTGGCATTGCTTGGCGCTCCGCTACCACCGTTAGCATCATAGAAAACATTATAGATTTTATCCCATTGTGCAACCAGAGTAACATCACTGCCGGCTATAGAGAAACTGTTACCGCCGTAATAGGTGCTGCCACCATAGCTCCATCCACTAAATAAGTAGCCGGGGTTAAGCGGAATGAGCGATGATACGGAAACAAGGTCGCCATTAACATAGTCGTTATCATCAAACGGCGCTCCGGTTCCGCCGTTGCCGTCGTAAGTAACAGTGAATATCTCATCCCACTTAGCAAGCAAAGTTATGTCATTAACCGGCATGGTAATTGCATTGCCACCAAAAAAGATACCACCTTCATATAACCAACCGGCAAAAAGGAAACCAATATTCATCGGTACAATGGAAGAAACTATAATGATGTCGCCGGGAAGACAGTTGACTCGATTAAGAGGTGCTCCGCTACCACCATTAGCATCATAATGAACGGTATACGTTTGCTCCCATTGGGCAACTAAGCTTAGATCCTGGCTTATAGGGCCGTAGTAATCGCCGGGATTGTAGATGCTTCCCTCTAATAGCCAACCGGCAAAAGAAAAGCCATCTTTGGTGGGTTCAATTAAAGAAATATAAACTTCATGACCAAAATTATAGCCTTCAATACCGGGACCACCTTGTCCGCCGTTGTCATCATAGTAGACAGAGCGAGTTAAATACATCCACTCCGCAAACAAATCTAAATCATGCCCGGGCATTTCATAATTTTGGTATAAGTGATACCAATTATAATGCTGATCACGCCAGCCAACAAAGATTGCTCCCATTTTACTGGGTTCATAATCAATGGTGAAGTAATCACCTTCATCACAGTGTTAAAGCCGTAATAGCGTGTTTTTAGTATCGTCATCCCAATAATAGACAGTGTAGGAATCAGCGGCACTAATTTTTAGCATTTGCCTGTTGACTAGCCCCAAACAGATAATTAGTGCTAAAAGAAATTGGAGTATTCTATAACTGCATTGTTTCATAAATTTACCTCTTTTCAAAATTATTTCTAATTAAAACGCATTAGTGGCATTATAGCACATTGAAAACAAATGAGAACAATACCGGATAATGTATTTAGATTCTCTGGGTAAAATAAATAAAATCTGATTTATTGGCTATACAATATCGGTTAGTTAGCTAAAAGGTATTATTCGCTTAAATAATGGTAAAAAACAGTTGTATGCTTTTAATCTTGGTTGTTAACAAGTTGTCTGCATTTCAATCTCGCAAACAACCAATAGGCACAATAAAGATCCTATATTGTTTTGTAATTGATAGATTTCGTGGTATTCGATTGATGAAAATCGTGGCAATATATTGATGCTTTTCGTGGTAAATAATTGATAGATTTCGTGGTGGACTTCAGCCGATATAACTATTCCACCAATAGGTTTTTCTGGATGTTTGGCGATTTATACTATTTATTAAGTGTGATAATGTTTCTCAATTTCAAAAAGCTCATATTATTTCAACACAAAAAAAGCCCCGGTATTCTGTAAAGAATCAGGGGCTTGATAAAACAATCTAAGGGAAAGATTATTTCCCCAAGTAACAATTATTGAATTACTGCGGGTAATGCGCCAGGGCTTCATCAAAGGGATTGATGCTTGTATCAATTCCCCGATCCAGAGCTCCACGGGCTGCGACGATTTGTAGTGGGACCGCATAGAGCAAGGGCGCAACATACTTATCAGCTTTTACACTGAAGATTAGATCGCGTTTGTCATTTTCTGCGTCTTTGACAGTCAACAGGTAAACTCGTTGGCTGTACTTCTTAAAGGTTTGCCTAAACAACAGCATTCGGCTCCACTCTTTTTCCTCAGACCCGATAATAAAGATGGAATGCTCAGGCTTAAGTGCCATTGTCGGACCATGAACATATTCTTCAATTTCAAAACCGATAGTCGGTAAACGCAACATTTCACCGATTTTTAATTGACCCTCCAAAGCTGAGCCATAATCAAGGCCATAGCCTAAAACATAAAGACATTGGCTGGCTAAAATCTCAGCCTTATTGCGTTGATACCAATCTTCACTTTCCTGAATTACCGCTTCAAAATTATTGAGGACAGTTGCTAAGGCGACAAAACGTTCTTTATATGCAATATTATCAATAATTGCTTTTTGGTGAGCCAAAGCTAATGCCCAAAGATAACTGGATAACACAGTTACCGTAAAACCTTTGGTTTCCGGTGGAGTCAGTTCTTCCCCAACAGTCAACAGGGCTAAATGGTCAACATACTTGGTAATTTCGCTTTTTAGATTACCGGTAAGTGCCAATGTTAGATAGCCGGCGGCTTTCGCTTTTTTCATTAGCGAAACGGTAGAAACCGAAGTGCCGGATTGGGAAATGGCGATAAAGAGAATTTCTTGTTTATCTAAGTTATTTGCCCAATCGGGTTTTTCGTAGTTTTCAAAGACTGTCGGATACCAAGCTGACGCTTCAATATTTGCCAAGTGCTTGAAGTAATAGGCGGCAATATTGGCGGCATTGTAAGAGGTTCCCGAGCCAAAGAAAAGCACTTTCTTAATGGGATACTTATCAAATAAATCAGTGAGTACCCCAACAAACTCCGCTTGGCGTGAGTAGGTCGCCCGTAAAACTTCCGCTTGACTGTGGATGTAGCCTAAGACCGTGGGCTTTTCCATTATCCCATTAAAAATCAGCCACGGTGGCAGTTAAATCTTCTTTGGCGTCACCGGGAATATTCTGGTAGAAAAGTTTAACACCCATAGTGGCCAGTTTCTTAAAATCGGCTTTCTGTTGTGGCGTGACAAACATATTTCTTTTAATTTTCACCGCTGCTTCCCTGGTGGAAATATTACCGACAGTTATGGTATCAACCACAAACCCGGCTTCAGCCAATTGCACCAATTGATCCGGTCCGGTGCAGAGTATCATCACTCGGCTACCTTCATCTAAACCGGCTTTGAATTTCTCCGCTGCCGATTTTGGGGTGATGATTGCCAGTTTTATTTTACCGGGACAACCAAATTTCAAGGTAGCCATCCTCACTTCATCACCGGCAATTTTATCGTCGATGATAACGATTCTTTCAACTGATAATGCCGGTATCCAGTAACTGATTACCTGCCCATGAATCAGGCGATCATCAATTCTAACATCTACAATAGCCATAACTTAAGCGATAATACCAAAGAATCCTAATATACCACCAATGATGACGATACCTAGGATGATGGTTGATACCTTGACGCCTTTCCGTAACAAACCAAAGAAAATCAAACCGGCAGTCAATGGCAACAACTGCGGCAGTACTTCATCAAAGAACTCTTGAAGAACAATCGTACTTCCGGCTATTTCAATAACCAAGGGTGAAGAAATCGGAGTCCAAGCGGCTAACATAACGCCGACTGAAGCCACCCCGACAATACTGGCACAGAATGTGAACAGTTCCATTTTGCCGGACTTTTGCATTTCCAGTAGTACGGCATTACCGTTACGATAACCTAAGAACATACTGTACCAACGACACAATACATTAGGAATATTAAAGACAATTAATAAAACAAAAGGCGCAATCGGATTTCCTTGTAAGGCAAAAGAAACACCTAAAGCACAAGAAATAATACGGAAAATGCCCCAGAAGAAAGTGTCGCCAAGACCGGATAAAGGGCCCATCAAAGCGACTTTTAAAGCGTTGATTGATTCGACGTTGAAATTCTTGTCTTCTTTGGCTTGTTCTTCCATGGCGATAGCGATGGTCATAACAAAGGGCGATGGTGCTAAAGTCATATTGAAGGCTTCCATATGCCGTAAACAAGCGGTTTTTAAAGCTTCGACATCATCTTTGTAGATCTTGGCTAATGAAGGGAAAATAGCCCATAAAAAACCTAAAGCTTGCATTCTTTCAAAGTTGAACGAACCCATTAAGGCAAAGGAACGCCAGAATATCGGCATGAATTCCTTCATGGTCAGGTTGTTCTTTTCGCTGATTACTTTGCTACTCATGACTTAGTCCTCCCATTCATCTTTCTTGCCTGCGGCAGCTACCCCACTTAGAGTATCAGCCTTCAACAGATAGTAAATCCAAGCTACAGCTACAGCTAAAGCGGCAATGGCTAATAAAGACAGTTCCGTAAAAGCGGCGATAATAAAACCAATAATAAAGAAAGGAATAAGTCTTACTTCCATCAATAGGTTCAGCAACATGGCGAAACCCAGAGCCGGCAAGATGGCGGCAATAGCGCCTAAAGCCGAGAATGCCCATTCCGGGAAGTTTTCAACGATTCCGGCAATAGCTTCATTACCGTAGAATAAAACAATGAAAGTTAGAATGGTCCAGATAAAGAAAGTAATAACCATACTGATGGTATGATAAAAGCCGATGGTTTTAAAATTCCCTTTCTCAATGTCGCGCTCCACCGCATGCATAAAGCCGGAGAAACCGGTCATACATAAGGTTTCGGCAAACTGCATAATAATGGCTACCGGAATACCAAAAGTGATTGCCATTTCTGCCCCGGTTCCGGTGGTGATGGCAATAGCAGCGCCAATGGTGCCTCCGGCTCCGATTTGCAGCTGTGAGGTTGGTCCGACACCGACCACGCCCATCCACATCATCTGCAGTTCGGCGCCAATCAGCAAACCTTTTTGGACATCCCCGAGTATCAAGCCTACCAAAAATCCGGTAACAACCGGTTCACGAAGTTTACATTCGCCCAGCCAGTTACTTTCAATGTAGGACAGACCAGATACACAGCCAATTAATAAAGCTTGTACTAATGTCATAATTGAAATACCTCCTTATAAATTTATAACGATTAGCCATATGCTTAAAGCATACTGTTATAGATTTATTTATATCATTACAAGCCCAAAAAATCAACAAGCGCCTAAATAACAGAAGCTCAGCACGCTGTGACAATAGAAGAACGGGGCTTTACCAAAAAGAAAATTAAAGCAAATATCGACATTATTAAGCGGATATTTAAATTTGCCTATTAGATTTTTAGTGTTAAAACAAAGAGAATTACTACATTTTACTTGTCAGGCAAAAAAAGTGTGCCGACAAGATTAGCGCCAAGCTCAGCCTGCCATAAATCATAGTTGGCAAAGCGCAGACAGCGACGATTGGAGCTGCTTTCTTTAGGGTCGTTGATTTTTAAATATAAGGCGTATTCACCTTGTTCTCTGCCTACAAGTTGACTTAAATCAATTTCAAAACTAAACTTGCGCCAGGCTGCTGTGTTATCAGCGCGGTTGTTTCCGTCTTGTGCTACCAGCCAATCCCGAACATCAATGTCGGTCGTTATAGAAAAGCACTTGCCGCTTCCTTTAGCCTGCAGGATAGCCGTCAGAACTTTTTCGTTAATGATATTGCCAAAACCAACATTTTGGATTTTGCCACTAAAACGCAATATTTTTTGCTCTGCAATATTCAATAGTTCGATGTCAGCTTCTCTTAAAACCAAACGATAACCTAAACGGTCACGCATATATTCCAAACCGCTTCGACCTTCATAGACGGCGTCATAAAAAGCTGTTTTAACTTGACCGGTAAAAGGCGGTTGTTGTTCTGTACTGTCTAAAGGGAAAGTGATTGGCTTAGTGACATTATCTTCGTTATAAATGAAATCATTCCAAGTATTATAGTAGCCGTGACGCATATTCAAAAGGCAGGTGTGTAGTGCGCTGGCTTCAATGATAGCTCCCGGCAGACAAGCATAGACATTTTTTTCGAGACCACCTTCACCTTGAACGAAGTTGTTTTGTTTATTGATCCAGCGTACCACTCTATCACGATTATACTCACTACTATCACTTGTGGTAATAAACATTTCATAGCCTTCAGATAAAGAACCATTATCTGACCAGTCACTGTCCCCGGCGCCATAACTGTCATTAAAAAAACCAAAACGGGCTTCTTGACTGCCTCTTTGCGGTAATGGCATTGAATCTATATTGGAAAAACTGTATTTGGTATGGTAAGTCGCATTGTACCAAGCTAAAAAGCCACCGGCATGAGTCAAAAGACTGCGGGAAGCCGGAACGGCCTGGAGCATAGCATCAAACAGAGCTTTATAGGTTTTAGGATCTTGGGCTAATGGCGAAGAGTGTTGTTCACCCCAGGGGCCCAACATACCAATTTTTACACAGGCAATGATATCTTCAAACTCTTGGAAGATTGGCGTCAATTGCCAAATATGGTATTCCATCCAGTTTTTATCTTGATGTCCAGCAATGTTGCACATGATATTAAGGTTGTTTTCTGTTTGGTAACTGGGTTCCGGCCCCAGTATTAAACCTTGTTGCAGAGCTTGATCAGGATATTTAAAGGGTTCGATATAATTGTAACCATTACCATCATAGGAGAATTTCAACAGACAAACTGAACTTCCTTCTCTTACTTTTAACAGTAAGCCGCGAATATATTCCAGGGCATAAGCCGTCAATGGGCCGGTCTTGCCGGTACGAGCTTCACCGCTATCGGGGCCAACAAACAAGCCATCTTTTTGATAACTAAAGGCGGCTGCGGCACTGAGAAAGGCGTTGGAAGAGAAGTTGGCTAAATCAAAACCCAGATAAGAGACAGCTGGTAAAGCGTTTACTCCGGTTCCCCCAATATAAGCTTGATCATTTTGGTTGATGCCATAATAGAATTCGGTTAATTCGATATCGTCACCTTCTACGGTAGGCACTTGCCGACCCTGGAAAAGCAAAGATGTCGCGTCAATTGGCACGCGATGATCGACTTCCGGGGTGATACCAAAAGGCGAGTTTTCCTTAGTAACCAGTTGGGGGGGAATATTCTGCCAACGTCCGCGATAAACTCCACGATCGGGGTTAGGAATATCTATCGGGTTTTCATTATAGTTCAGTTTTTGTATCATTTATCACCTCAGGCTTTGCGCTACTAGCCGTTTTCATTATTAATTTATTACTTGATTGTAGTCTAGCAAAATAGCGCTTTATTTACTATAGACATGATGCTCATCTTCCTGTAGCTTTTGTTTAGTTCTCTTAGAACTTAGTTGTATTTCGGCAGACTAACATGTAGTATATTTATATTGTCGAAACAACGGGGAAATTGTAGTTTAATGCCATGAAATCTTTCGGCAATCAGCTGCAAAATCACAATGTTTAGAAAAAGGAGATTACTAGCTATGAAAAAATTGTTTATTTTAACCATTACTTTGGTATTAAGCCTTTCACTTGTCGCTTGTCGTGGTGGCAATAGTGGAAAAGACCAGACTTCATCCGGAGAATCCTCGGGAACATCATCGGCGGAAACCAACAAAGATAAAACTAAAGTTGGCGATGCTTTACAATTCGGTGCTATCAAATGGCAGGTGTTGGCTATTGTGGATAACAAAGCCTTACTTATTACTGATGACTTAATCGGGATGCGCACTTGGCATGATACTAACATTGAGGATAATATCGCCTGGGCTGACAGCGATATCCGGGCTTATCTTAATACAGAGTTCTACAACAGCCTTCCCGAAGATTTCAAGATGAGAATTGTCGAGGTCGCAAATCAGAACCCCGGCAGTGCTGACTACAGCAGTCCTACCGGCGACCCGGAGACTTTAGATAAAGTATTTTTGCTCTCGGTAAATGAAGCCAAGCAGTACTTTGAAGCCGGAGTTCTTAATGAAGCGACCAATAATGAACATAACTGGTGGCTGAGGTCACCCGGTATGGACGGGGGTCATGCAGCGGGAGTTGGTGCCGGCACTGACATAATTTATGCCGGCGGCTATGCCGTCACGGCTACCGGCGGCGTTCGCCCGGCTTTGTGGATTACTCTGAAGTAAAAGAAAAACGCCAAAGCCAAAGCTTGTACTAACCATCCGGGATGTCAAAAACAACTGGCTAATAAAACAGGATAATTTGGTTTTCTAAATTACGATATTTAGCTATTTCTCGTTTTCTGGGGAGCGGAGTTTTCCCTATTTAGGTAGCTTAGTATCATTATTGGGATACAGCATTGTTGCTTACGGAAAGAGTCGGGAAAAAAGAGAGACTTCCCAATTTTAAGCTAGGCTGGGAATTTGCCAAGTAGATGATATAATATAATTATTCACGGGGTGTTAAGAGATTCGCAGCCTGGCAGGGATAGCGTTAGGGCTACAAATCGCCTATTGATAGTAGCCATTGTATGAAACCCAGCAGCAAAAGTACGAATTCTATGTTTATTGCTACAAGGGCCTTCTTAAAGTATCTTCATACTGTTTCTTGGTTGGGATGCTACTGCTTAAAATATGCTTAGTCTACTTAAAGCCATAAATTGCCGACAAGCAAAAGCAGTAATGAAGAACGGATGGGGGAAGACTAAAGTCAAGTTAAAATCGAAGTAACATAATAAATATGATGTTGAAATAATGGGATAGAAAATATGGCTTATGAAATCGATTTAAGTAAACAGGTAGCATTAGTTACCGGCGGCGGACAAGGAATTGGAGCAGCCATCGCTACAGTTTTAAGTTGGGCCGGAGCTCAGGTGGTAATCTGTGACATCAGTGAAGAAACAGCAGTCAGCGAAGTTTTAGCTAAAACCGCAGCATTAGGCTTTAAAGCGCATTACATCAACTGCGATATCAGCGATGAAACCCAAGTACAAAAGATGATTGATGTAATTGATGCCACTTTTGGGCGTTTGGATATTTTAGTCAACAATGCCGGCATCAATTCTGATTGGGACAGCAGTTATGCGGTCAACACTAAAGGCATGTACTACTGTTGTGATCTGGCTAAGGATTTATTGAGTAAGAGTAAAGGACGCATAGTCAACATTACTTCAGCTTCGGTCTTTACCGGGGGTACCGGGTTTCCGGCTTACAATGTAACCAAAGCCGGCTGTTATGCCTTGACCATGTTTTTTGCCCGGAATTATGCCAAATTGGGTATCAGAGTAAACGGGATAGCGCCGGCTGTGATTATGAGCAAGATGATTATCGACCGCTTTGGCTCGGAAGAAAAGATCTATGAGCACTATAAAGATATCATGCCTTTAGGGCGCATCGGCTATCCCCAAGATATCGCAAATATTGTTTTATTTTTAGTCAGTGATTTATCGGCTTTTATGACCGGAGAAATATTATTTGCCGATGGCGGCAGAATGCATATTGGAGGATAAGTATCATGAAAAGTGATTTATTGAAGCAACTTTGTGAATTTGCGGCAATCAGTGGCCATGAAGATAATTTAATCAGTTTCATCGTGAGTTATCTGAAAAAGAGTACTGATGATATTCATGTCGACAAGCTGGGAAATGTTACAGCTACCTTTAGGGGCAGCAGTGAAAAAGCCGCCAGTTTAGCCTTCTTTGCCCATCTTGATGAATTGGGCTTAATTGTAAAAACCATCGAGGATAACGGTTTTCTTCGTGTTGAAAGAGTCGGTGGGGTACCTGAGCGTTGTTTAGTTTCCCAACAAGTTAATGTCCATAGCTTAGATGACAGCA
Source organism: uncultured Erysipelotrichaceae bacterium (assembly GCA_964622375.1). Taxonomy (GTDB): domain Bacteria; phylum Bacillota_I; class Bacilli_A; order Erysipelotrichales; family Erysipelotrichaceae; genus CAZUQA01. The sequence goes on from CAZUQA010000033.1 coordinate 17,319, forward strand.
AAAGTTATCCGGCAGTGGTAGGGACAGTTTCCCATCACATAACGCCCGATGACAAGAAATTTGTTGTCGCCAAAACCTCGGAGTTGTATTTGGATTTAGGATTGTCATCGCGGCAGGAAGTGTGGGATTGGGGCATTGAAGTCGGCAGTATGGTGACTTATGCCAACAATTATTTGGAAATGAACGATGTGATAGTATCTAAAGCACTAGATGACAGAGTTGGAGTTTATGCTTTATTGCAGTTAGCGAGTCAGCTGGCGCAAAAGCAACATGAAGCAACTATCTATTTGATTTTCTCGGTACAGGAAGAGTTTAATATTAGAGCAGCAACGCCGACCTTCAATCGTTTATTACCGGATGCCGCTATTTGCCTTGATATAACCCCGGCTTGTGATACCCCGGAAACTCAGGGACGTTACAATGTGCGCCTAAATGCTGGACCGGCACTGACCTACATGAATTTCCATGGTCGGGGAACTTTGGGTGGTTTGTTGCCTAATCCTAAGCTAAACAGCTTTATTAGGGAGATTGCCCAAGAAAATGGTATCGCCTTACAAAATGAAGTGGTTATCGGGGTCATTACCGAAGATGCCTTTACCCAACACTGTGGCACGGAAGGTATAGCTATGGCTCATATTTCCTTGCCCTTACGTTATACACATACACCTCGGGAAATGGTAGCTAAAGCTGATTTGGAAGATACCGTAACACTATTACTGGCTTTGGCTTTGGCTTTTAATAGTAAGATTGATCTTTCACGGGGTAGTAAACCCGAATAAAATATAAAGAGTGAAGAAAAGGAGATTTAAATCATGTGGACTGAAGAGTTATTTGGTGTAAAAAAACCGATTATTGCGATGTGTCATTTGCAGCCCCTACCCGGGGATCCTTATTATGACAAAGATGGGGGCATGAATAAAGTAATAGAAATGGCTCACCATGATTTATTGGCTCTACAAAACGGTGGGGTCGATGGTGTGATGTTTTCTAATGAGTTCAGTTTGCCGTATTTGACTAATGTCCGGGTGGAAACCGTAGCTGCTATGGCTCGCATCATCGGGGAATTGATGAGCGAAATTAGGATACCTTATGGGGTCAATGTGCTCTGGGATCCGGAAAAATCAATTGATTTGGCAGTGGCTACTGGAGCGAAGTTTGTCCGGGAGATATTCACCGGGGTTTATGCCAGTGATTTTGGTTTGTGGAATACCAACTACGGAGCAACCGCCCGCCATCGTAAAGCCGTTGACGGTCAAGATATAAAACTATTGTTTAACATCGTGCCGGAAGCTGCTAAGTATATCACACGCGTTGACTTTGCGGAAATCGCCAAGAGTACGGTGTTCAATTGTAAACCGGATGCTCTGTGTGTCAGTGGCTTAACTGCGGGAGTCAGCAGTGATGCTGCTACTTTAAAAGTTGTTAAGGATGCCGTGCCTAATACTTTAGTGTTTGCCAATACCGGAGTAAAACCGGAGAATGTCAAGGAACAGCTGGCGGTTGCCGATGGGGCCGTGACCGCGACT
>CAZUQA010000034.1:0-8066 GCA_964622375.1 uncultured Erysipelotrichaceae bacterium
ATCAAATAGTGTTATTATGATGGAGATAAATTTCTGATGAAGGAGATAATGATGAAGGTATTTGACTATATAGAAAGACCAGTGACCTTAATCACCCCGGATATCGTGAAACTGTTAACTAGTATTCATGAACACAGAGGGAAGCTAGATTTGTTTTTCACTACTAGCTCTAGCGCTCTTGTATCATTAACGGAAGTTGCCAAAATTCAAAGTACAGGATCATCAAACCGTATTGAGGGTATTCAGACAACAGATAAGAGATTGGAAGAATTAGTACGTAACAAATCGCAACCGAGAAATCGCAGTGAGCAGGAAATAGCAGGTTATCGGGATGTACTGGCAACGATTCATGAGAGTTATGAATATATTTATCCGTCACTGAACATCGTGCTGCAACTGCACAAACAATTGTTTTCTTTTAATCAAAGTTCAAGCGGTGGTAGATATAAGAATGTCGATAACTATATCACGGAAACTGAGGCTGTGGGAAATGTTAAGACCCGCTTTAAACCAGTCCCAGCTTATCTTACTTCTGATGCTATGGAAAGGCTGTGTGCGGCGTTCAATGAAGCAGGGCAGAAGAAGCTGTTTGACGACCTTCTATTGATTCCTATGTTTGTCTTGGATTTTTTATGTATCCATCCGTTTAATGATGGTAACGGACGTATGAGTCGGCTACTTTCGTTGTTACTTTTATTTCGTGCCGGCTACACTGTGGGAAAGTTTATCAGCTTGGAAAAGCTAATCGAGAACAGCAAAGATACTTATTATGAAGTTCTACAACAAAGTTCCCTGGGCTGGCAGGATAATGATAACAACTATTTACCATTTATTCGCTATTATCTTGGAATATTGCAGAAAGCTTATAATAGTTTTCAAGAGCGCATTGCTTACATCAGCCCGCAGAGATTGTCAAAGCCGGAGCGTATTAAGGCGACAATAGATCGCACTCTGGGCAAAATAACCAAGAAAGAAATAATGGAAACTTGCCCCGACATCAGTAGGGTAACAGTAGAACGTGCTTTAACAGCGTTGGTTAAGGACGGCTATATTATCAAAGTGGGTTCAGGACGCGCCACAAGCTATAAAAAAGCCGAGAAAAACAGCTGAGCAATTTACTATGTTTGTTTGTCACATTAAAACTCAGCTAGTATAAGCTAAGAAAGATTTTAAGCGTTCACTTTTTGGTTTAGTGAAGAGCTCTTTAGGCTTTCCTTCTTCTGCCAAGATGCCCTCGTCCATAAAAACCACACGACTGGCGACATCCCGGGCAAAGCCCATTTCATGGGTTACCACTAACATCGTCAAACCATCAGCAGCTAACTGCTTCATAATTGACAAAACTTCACCGACCATTTCCGGATCTAAGGAAGATGTCGGTTCATCAAATAACATGATTTTAGGATCCATACACAGAGCCCGGGCAATAGCTACTCGTTGCTTTTGACCACCGGAGAGTTTCTTCGCCGGCTGGTTAATAAACTGTTGTAAACCAACTTTACTCAAGTAGTAAACTGCTTTGTCACAAGCTTCTTCTTTAGAGCGTTTTAATACTTTTACTTGAGCGATAGTACAGTTTTGCAGAACACTGAGGTGGTCAAAGAGATTGAACTGTTGGAAGACCATGCCGACATGAGCCCGATGTTGATTGATGTTAAAACCACGAGTTAAGATGTTTTGACCATTGACGATGATTTCACCGCTATCCGGCCATTCTAGAAGATTGACACAGCGCAGTAAAGTCGACTTCCCGGAACCGGAAGAGCCGATTAAACAGACAACTTCCTTTTCTTGCAGGATAAAATTAACGGATTTTAACACTTCCAGGCTTTCATAATTCTTATAGAGGTTTTTTATTTCAAGGATGGTAGCCATGTCTATCTCCAACTGGGATGGTCGCCGCCTTGAACAAAAACAGCAGCCGGGACGGTTTGCGAGCCCCAAGTTTTGGTTGTCGTCTCCAGTTTTTTTTCAATATAAGTTAGGACGCGCGTCGTGCTGAAAGTTAGAACGAAATAGACAAGAGCGGCGACAAAGAAAGCTTCTTGGGTCTTATAAAAAGTCCCGGCGACAGAAGCTGTTTGAAAGTAGATTTCCGTAACTGAAATGACATTCAGTACCGAAGAGTCCTTAAGATTGACAACGAATTCATTGCCGATAGCCGGGAAAGCATTGCGGATAGCTTGCGGTAAGATGATATTTAGCAGCGCTTGCCCACTGTTCATGCCCAGCGACATGGCAGCTTCACTTTGGCCTAAAGGTACCGATTGAATACCGGCTCTGACAATTTCCGCCATATAGGCGCCGGTATTGATTGCGACAATCACTATACCGGCAACTAAAGGCGACCATAGAAGTAGGGGCTTAAGGCTGTAGTAGATAAAGACAGCCTGGACCATCATTGGGGTCCCACGAAACACTTCTATGTAAATGGAGGATGTGAGATGGATCAGTTTTTTCTGCCATTTCACTAAAAAAGTATCAGTATTATTTACTTTGGTAGCCCGCAGACCACCAACAAATAAACCAATAAGTAGACCAAAGATTGTTCCGCTTAGAGCGATGAGTAAGGTAAATTTTATGCCATTATAAAACAAAGGCCAATATTTGACAAACAGAAAGTAAGCCCACTGCCAAAAATTACCGTCGATTGGCCTTACCGCTGTCAGCATAAATTACTCTTCAGGCACGCGCAATTGCGCAGCACTCATCAATGCGGTTCTTTGTGCCGGGGAAATTTTATCCAAAGCGGCTTGAATCAAAGCGAATAGCTCGGCATTACCTTTTCTTAAGGCAATAGATACCGTGGCATCTTCGCCGGCAGCAAAGTTGTTTTCCGGGCTAAAAAGCAGATAGATTAAATCCGGATTGGAACTGACGATGGAAATAGCCACCGGTAGCTCCGAAACCATAGCATCGACGGCTTTGCTTTGGACAGCGACGGTCATCAGCGGGAAAGTTTTCATTGGCGTTTCGTGAATGACCCCGGTGATTTGATCGATGATATCATCGTGGAAAGTGTTCAGTTGAGCAACTACTCTGGCGCCGGCGAAATCTTGAATGCTCTTTGCATTAGCGTAGCGCGAATCAGCTCTGACAATTAAAACCATATCCGAGACATAGTAGGGGGTAGTGAAGTCGAGACTGACCCGCCGATCTTCAGTATCGGTCATCCCGGCAATAATTAAATCAATTTCATCATTGGCGATCGCAATAGGTAAACCATCCCATTCAATTTTCTTAATAACTAAATCATAATCCAGCTCACTGGCGAGCAAACGGGCGATAGCGACATCATAACCATCACAATAGCCGGCATTACCACCAGCGATCAGTACGGCGGTATCGCTACTTTCAATTTGCGTCCAGTTAAAGGGGGCATAGTTGCACTCCATGCCGACTCTTAGGGTTTTTTTACCGTTATGTTGTTTTGTTGTACAACCGACAAGCAGGAACAATACTAAAATACCAGTTACAAGTTTTTTCATTTTATTTCTCCTTTATCTATGTAACAACAAAAATGAACTGCCTATCCAGTTCATTGATTAGTCAAGAATCCTGTATAGCGCCTCTTCCAAAGAAGGAGTGAAATAGGTATTACCTATGACCCCATATAACCAAACTGCCGTTTCGTTATATTCGGCGGTGATTGCCTTTCGCTGGGTTCTATGTCTGCCGACTCCTCCAGTTACTGATCTGCACCGCTACCTCTATTCATTTTTGTATGTCACCATACTAGGGGGAATGAAATGATTTGTCAAGTTGTTTTGAGTTTTTTGTGGCTTTTTTGAAAAATCCTTACTATGCAAGAAACAAGCAGGACTTAGGTAGGGTAAATTGCGGTTTTACCAAAGACCAAAGCTTTTTCTGTAATTTAATACTTATATAGTCGGTTGTTGTTGGCGGAGCTAAGGTCATTCTTCGACTGGAGAATATGCTAAAATGTAAGCAGGAAACATGGCACTTGGGCTTGCTTGCTCAGCTATTACCTGGCCCAAAAACAACAGCAAGCAAATGGAGGGAAAATATAATGGCGAAAGCAATTAGTAAAACAAGCTGGAGTTTACAACGAATTGTCTTGTTGCTTATCATTGCCAGTTTGTTGGTGTTCAGTGGCTGTACTAAAACCAAAAACCCAATAAACCCAGATGACACTGATCCAGTTACTGAGGTGGAAGATGAAGAAGAGGAGATTGGAGAAAAAGAGGAAGTTACTGAGGAGGACAAATATTTTGGGGAAAGAAAAGAAGTTATTGCTCCGGATTTTTCCAACTCCAGCCAAGGGGCTAAGGAATATGTTGTATGGTTAATCAATAACAAATTAGGTTCTGATTGGGGCTCGGACTTAATCCTGCTGCAAAGAGAAGATCTCAATAAAGAGCGGAGATTTGCGTTGTGCCTGCTTTTCTCAATCGGTGGCGAGCTGCAAATCCTCAGTGAAAACTCTGGCGAATACTTCAAAGAGGAGTTGTTCAAGTATTTGACAAACGAGGAACTGGAAGAATGGTGTGATGAAAACAGCGATACGGGGGTTTATGATTATAATATCGTATTCTCAGCAGCTGAAGTCCAACAGAAGATTGACGACATCTGGGGGCCGGGGGTTGTTGCGGTAGACTCTTGGAAAAATCAAGAGAGAAATCTTGGAGTTTTTACCTCAGCAACAGGTCATGTGATTTTTTCTTTCAGTCCCCGGGGCTACGACTTATCTATAGTTTTTTACAACATAATTGAAGCTCAAGCTTTAAAAAACAGTGAATATGTGGTGCGTCTTCAAATGATTGCTGTTTTTGAAGATGATGATATTTATGATTTCTCTAGTAATATTCACTATAACTGGGAAGTTGCGGAAGAAATATGGAAAGCTGATTGGAGTTTTGCGGAAGCTACTAGATATTTGAATTTTAAAAAAGCGGGAGTCATAGAAATTGTGGTTAAGCATACTAAGGATGGCATGCGTTTACAGGGACGTAAACCGGAAAACGCGATAGTTGCTTATGAAGTAGATGTCGGCAAATGGTATACGGTCAATGCTTCCGGTGGTCTACGTTTACGGCGCGGCCCTGGCACGAAGTACGATATCATTTCTGTCATACCAAACGGTAGCGTGGTTTTTGTTTGTGGCAGCCTTAAAAACAACAATAGCTGGTATTATGTTAGCTATAATGATGAGAAAAAAGGAATTAGATATGGGGGAGGTTGGGTGGCAGCTCAATATTTAAAGTGAGGGTTTTTATCGTAATATAGCGGTTATTCTCAGTAAACTACTGCCAAATCTCTAAAGAATTATTGACAAAGAGCGCGGAACACTTACTGATTGTATTATCAACCGCCAAAGTCTATAATTTTACTAGAAACAATTATGTCAATTTACACCGATGAAGTACAAGCCAAACAAAAGAAGACTCATAAGATCAGCGGAATTATTCTTGCCGCAATTTCCGGTTTTTCTTTGGCTTTTTATTGTTATTTGATGCTAACAATCAGTTTTCTACCACTACGATATGTCATCATCTCTGCTGCTGTACTTGCCGGATTGACCGGGTTTTCGGTTTTTCTTTTATTAAAAAAAGAAACCAACAGCAAAAAACTGTCATTTTTCCTGCGGGCAGTCTTCAGTTGTCTGTTGAGCCTGTGTATGATTGTTGTGCCATTGGGTGTCAAAAGCATGGATAAGGCCTTGGATACTTTATTTGAACTACCGGAAAATGGGGAAAGCGATATGATTTTTGTCGCTTTGAGTAGCGATACTATCACTAAACCGGAGCAGCTATTTGATGTTGCCATTGCCGTGCAGGCCAGCGATGATTTAGCTAACCAAGCCTATGCTATTGATTTTATCCAAAAAGAATACAACAAAGAGTTAAGTTTTACGGAGTATGAAGATATTATCGGAGCTATTGATGACTTATTAGCCGGGCAGTGTCGGGTAGTACTATTAAATCAGAGCTATTTCGATGTCATAAAAGACAACGAGGCATACAAAAATTTATCAGAGGACACTAAAGTAATCTACAAAGTGGAAATCCTCTACGATTTGGAAGAAGTCTTTAATAATGCTCGGGTAACGGAAGAACCTTTCAATATTCTGGTGTCCGGAGCGGATAACTATGGAGCGATTAAGACGATTTATCGCAGTGATGTGAATATGTTAGTGAGTGTCACTCCGAAAACAAAACAGATATTAATTACTTCATTACCGAGAGATACCTACGTCAAAGTTCCTTGTTGGAACGGGGCCTACGATAAACTGACCCATGCTTCAGCTGCCGGTTGGCGCTCGCCCAAAGGGGTAGCTTGTTCCATGGCGACCATTGAAGACTTTTTGGATGTGAAGATTGACTTCTATGTCTTGATTAACTTCAGTTCGGTGGTTGAAATCGTCGATACCCTGGGGGGAATAACTATTGATAACCCCTATCCTTTTACTTTTTCCTATAAGCCTTATACCCACTTTCCCCAAGGTGTGATTGATCTTAATGGGGAAGAAACCCTATTGTTTGTCCGGGAAAGGAAAAGTGCAAAAAAAGGTGATATGGGAAGAAATGAACATCAGATTGTTGTTCTCAGAGCAATGTTGAAAAAAATGTTGCAGCCCAGTATGTTGAGTAAAGCTAATCAGCTGTTTGTCACCTTAGCCGACAGTTATCAGACCAACTTCAGCAGTGAGCAGATATCCGCATTAATCAAAATGCAGTTGAGCGATTTGGCAGCTTGGGACTTACATAATCAATCCTTACAAGGGCAAACTGCCAGAAAGTTGAGTGCTTTACTGACGAAATATCAAACTTTCAGTATGACGATAATTTTCCCCAACCAGCTAAAAGTAGCTAAAGCCAATATCAAAGCTCTATTAAGCGGGGAGATATTGCAAGATGTGAAGCTACCGGAAGGAATAAAACAAGACATTAAAAGTGACACCCCTAAAAAGAAAGAAACTAAATAGCTACTTGAGCTAATATTCTCAAGCAGTAATTTTAAAGTAACTCCCAGAAGTAGGAGCAAGATACAACACGGTAAGGAGAGACCATGAAAAAAAAGCAAACTTCAGTAAAGACTTTGAGAATTTTCAAATTGTTTTTAGTTTTAACTTTGAGTTTTTTAACGATTTTTGGCTGTGACGGGAAATCGCAGAACGAAGTGAAAAAACCGAATTCCAACAGCAGTTTTAGTGAACAAGCAGCCATCGACTATATTGCAGCAGTGTTTGCTCAAAGCTGTGGTGAAACCGCAGGTAAGCCGGGTGAGGATTCCCACTGCCCTTTTACTTACGATGCTTCTAATGCCTATAGGTTTATTTCGTTGGCTCCCGGGGCTATTACTGAAAGCACGCTAGGTGATCAGTGGGCTTTGTTCCATATAATTCGTGAAGTAAAACCGGAAGCGGTTTTTGAAGGACTGGAACCCGATTATGATGAAGAGACTGATGAGCTTTATTTTCCGGAAAGACCGGAGGCATTTTACACCTACATGAGTGCTGGCGAGCGCAAAAAATGGGAGAGTTATCAACAAGAGTATTATTATGATATGGCAGAAACAGATGAAATTAGAATCTACGAAATCAAAAAAGTACAAGCTGCTATCGATGCGGCTGTTGGCCGGGATCGGGTTGATATCGTCAAAGTTTTAAAAAATGAAGATTTTCAACTGAAATTTGACTTAGTGTTTTATTGTGAAAAAGGCTATATCTATTGTTTAGATAGTTATCCGGAAGACAAAGCCCATATTTTGTATAAAGTGGTGGGCGCCAAGATTAGCGACGAAAACCGCGTTATTGTCAGCTTGAATATCCTGGATACCGCTTATAATTTGTATGATTTTGCCAGCGATTTTAGTTATTGGACCTGGCAGGAAGTTAGTAATGAAGATGGCGAAGAAGATTATATTGATATTGTAGAAAAATATATGAAATCGGAAGCTGATCTCAATTCTGTCGATTTCTACATCAGTATTATGGACAAAGAATTTGGCGAGAAACCGGGGGTTATCGAAGTTGAATTGTTTTGGCAAGATGGTAGCTTCCACCTTTGGGGCAGTAGTGTCGCCGGTGGTTTTGTCGCACCCTC
>CAZUQA010000035.1:0-14721 GCA_964622375.1 uncultured Erysipelotrichaceae bacterium
TTGAAGGGGCAGTTTGTAAGATAAAAAAAGTAAAACGAGTGCATTATGGACGTTGTGGATTCGCATTATTAAAACAAAAAATTTTATCTTAAATCAACCTAATTGAATAAGAGCCTCACCTTTTCAAATTACACCAGTTATGAAGCTAGTTTAGAATAACCAGAGATTTTCCATTATGCTGTTTTGAATTATTCTTTTTAGGAAATTTTTTGCTTGAATCACTCTTTCTTTTAGACACTAAATCACTCAAAACACCTTAGTAAAATATGGAGGCAAACTATATAAGTAATTATGTAGTATTTACAAAGTATGGCATATTAAGAAAAGAGCCACCATGGTGGTCTTACTTTTTCTTAAAAGGATTGCGGAATACTAACTTTGAGCCTTTATTCACTCTTTCGGTAATCGCTCTACTCTCTTTTTCTTTAAGTAGTTTCATTAAGCAGCGATAAGCCTTATTAATTATGAAAGTGTCTTTATATAACACTTCACCATCAGTAAGACGCAACATTATACTATCCGCTCCGGATTTCCCGGCTTTACAGCTCCACTCTTCTATTTCCTCAAAATTGATTTTACGGACCTTTTCGCTATCTACTTCGTAGATTACAAGAAAACCCTGATAAATGTCCATAACTTTTCTATCGGGTAAATTAACACTGACGTACCATGCCATTAACAGAAAAAATACACCTAAAACCACTAAAGGCCAAATCATGGTGATACACAAAACCACCGAAATAGCCATGACAACATAAATTGTCAGCTTCGGTTTAAAAGTGATCTCTTTAAGCGGTTTGCCCAAATCACCCAGCTCTTGTGGTGTTACATATTCATTTTCTTTTATATTCATGAAACTCTCCTAAATCCATCCCAGTATAGCATGAGTGGCTGAATTTTGCTATAATCACCATAGTAGAAGGGTAAGATAACTATGTTGATGATCGGTTTAGGCGCCTTGGTTGGTGTCGCTGTAATATTCTATCGTTTTTTGGAAAATCGCCGAAATAAGGCGAAGCTTACTGAGTTAATTGGCGATGTCAAGTTTGAATGTTTAGATTATGCAAAAACGACAAGCCTGATAATGGCGGTAGCGGCACTTTTACCTTTTTCTTGTTTGCTTTATAGTATATTCATTCAAGATGAAACTTTGATTGCCGTTTCTTTGGCTTTCTCACTGATGGCTATCGCTGAAGTGCTCAATGTAGTTTTTAGTTTCAAGTTTTACTACAGCGACAGTAGCTTTATAATAAAAAACAAAATCATTCGTTATAAGAGTATCCGCGCTATTTTTAAGCGGGGCGGTATTCCTTTGGGCCGTTATTTACTTCATACCTTCAATGGCGAACAGTTTGATATTAATAAACTACCGGCACAACTGATAAGTGAAAAAGCCAAAGTACCTATCACTATCTAATAAGAAAAAGAAAACAAGCATGAAGCTTGTTTCTATTTTTACAGACCGGCTTTTCTCAGGGCTTCCAAGAAATCTATCTCTTCACCCAGCGTGGTCATTCTGCTACGCAGTACCCCACCACGAAGTTCGGCAATTTCTCGATACGTAGCTGCGTCTTCGGTGGTTGCTGCGATAGATTTGGTAACCATAACATATTTGGTTCCGGCTACCGGAGCCGCATTACCGACGTTAACAACTTCAATGTTAATTCCGCTCTTCAACAGCGCTAAGGCATCAGACGGGAATTTTGCGACAACAAACATTGTCTCTCCCTCATGGGCTTTGGCATATTCAATCATTTCCGCGATTGAAAAAATAAGAACTTTCGAACCCCGAGCAGCCAGTGGCAGAGCCATCTTTTGCAGGGGATCAGCGGCAACTTTATCATTAACGACAATAATTGCGTCAGCTCCTAAACTGTTCATCCAAGTAACAGCAACCTGGCCATGAATAAGCCGATTATCGATTCTTAAATGCTTGATCATTAATTCTTACCTCCTAATAATAGTGAATTTAAGCTAACTATACCATCGCGGGCAACGGAAATCAAGTTATTTATATCGACATCGCCACCCATCCTTAAACCCAATAATTCTAAGAAAAGAGGTAGATTCATCCCGGGTATTACCTGCACTCCTTCAACTGCTTTATAAGCAGCCCGATTGCAAGGTGTCCCCCCTAATAAATCGGCTAAAACAATAGCGCCATCACCGGTATCAACTTCATTAATTGCTGCGGTAAGCTTGACATCAAAGACTTCAGGACTGTCTTCCGGAAATAAAGAAACCGTGCGAACTTGCGTTAGCCCGGCTTCTCCGAATAACATCATAGCTGAGTCAACCATACCGTCCGCCATGTTACCATGACTTATCAGTACGATGCCTAGCATATTACCAAGTAACTAGCTTGAAGAATCCTGCAACAAAGGCAATTGCAGTTACAATAAGAATAACAAATAGCGGTGACACTTTTCTGCTCTTAATCAACCAGTAGCAGAATGCAGTTAAGCTAACCGGCAATAAGAACGGCATAATGTTGTTAAGAACTTTTTGCAATTCAACAGCTTTTTCAACAACTTCACCAGTTTCACTATTGATCAATGAAGGCAGTTTAATATCAGCTAATTTAACACCACCAAGTAGCATTGAAGGAATGAATCCACCAACAACAGTGATACCAAGGATAGTTGCTGCTGTTTGCAACTTGTCAAGAGTTCCCGTACCGCTAACATCGTTAATTACGTTGATACCTTGTTTGTAACCATAATTGAATAATGGCCAACGAACCAAGAACAGCATTAATCCTGGTAGGATATCAAAGAATAATGAGAACCAATTGCCTTCACTTGCCATAGAAGCAGTAAGAATAGCAAATGGCGGAGTAACCAATACAGCTTGCACGGTATCGCCAATAGCAGCTAAAGGACCCATCAATGCAACTTTTAAGTTATCCCCTACTTCAGATTCGAAGTTTTCTTCCAAGGCAACGTCAGCACCCATAACAAGTGATGAAGCTCCTGGATGTGAATTGTAGAACACCATATGACGTTCCAATTGACGGCATTGTTCAACTTCACCTTCATACAATTCTTGAATTACCGGTAACATAGCAAATGCATAACCTGCAGCTTGCATACGTTCGTAGTTCCAGCACCATTGTAATGCCCAGTTGTGACGAGAGCATGCGCTAGCTATAGCCTTCTTTGAAAGTTTTACGTTTTTAGCCATGATTATGCATTTCCTTTCGCACTAGTAAATAAAGCTCCGGCGCCAGCACCAACAAGTGCCAAACCGATTGTCGGAACGCCTACATAAGCAAATAAAACGAAGCCTACAACCATGAACGGCCAGAATTTTTTGATATCCATGAAGGATAACAATAAAGCAAATCCAACAGCAGGTAGTGATTTACCAACAATTATCAAGCCATCAGAAACCGGTTTGAAGGAAGTGGCAAAATTTGTGAAAGCTGCGATTTGATCGACGAATAACAATCCGAAGAATACCGGTAGTGCCCGAGAAAGCATCCAAGGCAGGGTTCCGGCGAGCGTCCACATTTCAAATTTTTTGATACTATTTTTTGCTAATGCTCCATCAGCCAAGTGTTGGAAAACCGTTGTAGTTGCCCGTCCCAAAATATCCATTTGGGTCATAAGCAATGCTAGACCAACAGCAACAGTGAATCCTTCTTCATAGCTTCCGCTTTTAGCTGCAATAACAGTACCGAAAATTGCACCAGTTACATAGTCAGGTATAGTAGCTCCACCATAAGTGTAGAATCCAATCCCCATCAGTGTACAAGTAGCACCAATTTCAAAACCTAATCTTGGATTACCAACAACGACACCTGCAATAACACCACATACCAATGCAGTTCTTACCCCAATACCACTTAGAGCCAGAACCATAGCGATTCCTGACCATAAGCCGAGAATTAGGGCAACCAAAAATGTATTCATATAAATAAATACCTCCCTTACTTGTCATTATAGACAAGCCCCCTTGAAAAGTAAAGCGTTTTCACACATTCATCACATTTTCTTCACACAAATTTGCGTTTTTTATTAACTGTGTATTTTTTCTGATTCATCACGTTTTTTTCGAAGCTTGGGTCGTTGTTTACTTTATCTAGGAGTTTCGTTATAATTTTTGTGGAAGTAAAGGAGATTCATCATGCAACTAAAAATCAATCATCGATTGAATCAAATACTGATTTTTATGTTATTAAGCAATGTCCTGATCATTGGCGGTATCGCCTTGTGGAATTATCACTTCATTTTGGATAATTTAGTGATTTTTACCGTCATCATGTTTATTTACAATCTGCTTTGGTCTTTGGGTTTTATGATATTAGAAATCAATTGGGATAAGCGCATGATTCAAAAAATGGCAATTAAGGGTGAAATCGCCCTTGCCAATATCACCAAAGCCGAGAAATATACTGCCATGAAGGACTCACGGGGAAAGCACTATAATATTTGGAAATTTGAAGTGAACTATTGGGATCAAGAAATGAAAAAACATAATGCGGTGTTGTTTGACAAACTCAATGCCACTGTTGAAGCTGTGCCTTTAGGAACGGTTTACATCACCAATGATGAAAGCAAACCTCTGAGAAGATTTATCCTGCAAAACATTATCATCGGAAATATAACGAGCTTAAGACCCTTAGTTTTGAAATACGAAAACAACAAAGCAATAAATATTAAGTACCTCAATGTCTATTACAATGACGGCTTAATTATTGAAACCTTTAGTCAGTCGATAAAAGCGGCTCAAGCCTAAACCACCCGTCACTATAAAAAACAAAAGAGCCGGTATTGCCTTTAGCTAAGCACCCGCCTCTTTTTACTAAACAAGGAAAATTAACTCAACATTAATAAAATGATCTAGAACATTCTGGCGTATTTTTTTAGGTAGGCCCGACCCTTAGAATTGTCCGCATCAACATTGCCGCTGACTAAAGCCGGAACTTCAACACCCTTTTCTACTAAATACTCGGCTACTGCTACGGTCATCGCGCCGCAAATAACACTGTTGGCAATCGAAGAAGTAGGATACATCGGCGCATACACTCCTTCTACCTTAGTAGCAGCATCCCCCCACTCCCCACAGTTGTCAATGACAACATCAGCTAAATCCATCAACTTTTTGCCGCTGCTGTGTCGTGAACTTTCCGCACTGGAATGTTTAATGCTGGTGATTCCGATAACCCGAGCTCCGACATTTTTAGCGTATAAAGCAATCTCCACCGGATAAGCATTACGTCCGGAGTTAGAAGCAATTAAAACTGTATCCCCGGCGCTTATTCCAAATAGTTCGGCTAGTATCGGGGCATAACCTTCCAGTTTTTCTAAAGCACTGCTTTTTGTCGGATGGGTGGTTAAGGTCAACTCATCGACCAATATCGGCTTTACAAAAGCTAAACCACCGGCCCGGGCATAAAACTCTTCGGCTACGGTATGAGAATGTCCGGAGCCGGTAACAAAAAACTTATGATCGGCAATAAAACTCTCCGCTATTAAAGCAGCGGCTTTCTTAATATTCTCGCTTTGACTGTCCTTGATATTTTCAATCAGTTTAAAAGCGATATCAAATGTATCAATCATAATTTCCTCCTGTAAAAATTATAAGGTCATTGCCTTGTGATTTCAATCACTTGACCTGATTAAATGCCGAATTGAAGATTAATCTTCTAGTAATGCTAATAATTCTTGTCCGACTTGATAACCCTTTTTATAAAAGTCGACGATGTCGGTTTGTAAGTAGTCGCCACGGTAACACAGTTCTAAAACCACATCGCCTTGATAATTAGCGCGTTTCAATCCGTTGATGGTCGATGACCAATCGACTGTTCCGTCAAAAGGTAACAGGTGTTGATCACTTAAACCATCATTGTCATGGAGATGAACAACTAAAATGCGATTATGATACAAGTCAAAATCAAAACCTTGTTTGAAACACACATGGCTATGACCAACATCAAAACAAACGCCGACATTGTCTGACTTAACGCTTTCTAAAACATAAGTGAAATGCTGAAGATGCCTGGTGTTTTCAAAAGCAATCGTGATTCCTTTTTTTGCAGCATAATCAGCCAAGGTTTTTAAACGTTGGATCCCCAGTTCACTGGGTTCCGGAGAGGTCGGGGTTTTAGTCAAATGCATAATCACCAAATTGACTCCCAAGCTTTGGCAAACAGCGAAATCATTTTTATACTGCGCAACTAAAGAGCCGCCAATCTCATCATCCAACCAAATATGGTTTATTTGACTGTAGCCTAAATGTATAAAAGTCACATTCAAGCCTTGCTCTTTGGCATAGTCGAATTGCTGCTGTTGGCTACAAGCCCAGTCTTTGTTATACCATTGTAAAAAGACATTACTAAAGCCGGCTTGCTTTATCGCAGCGATAGTCTGTAAAGGACTGACTTCCTCGTTATCATTGCTTACCAAAACCACTAATTTTCTCGCCATAGAATTTCACTCTTTCCGTAAAGCTTTATTTATAATACAAGTATAATATAGAAAGTACTTGTTACCGCAGTTATTTTCTCAAAAAAACCACGCCGTGATGGTGTGGTTTTCTTTTCTAAAGCTTATCTTGCTCTTTTCTTGGCTTTTTTTTGATTCTATAGTACTGGGCAACCGCGACAATCCCGCCTAGAGACATTAGCCCCCAAAGCAGCCAATTGTCAGGGTCGCCGGTATTAACCGTATTAATGCTATAGCGTTGGAAAGTATAGACTACGGGTTGGCTAGCTTGATAGCCGGCCAATTCCCCCCGGACGCTGAGCTGCAATTTATTGCTCGCAGTAACAAACATTGAATCTTCAATGGTGATCGCCGTGCCCGAATATTCATTTTCTGTCTCTTCATTAATCGTGTAGAAGATTTTGACGCCATCCAGCGGACTGCTCAACTCGATTTTTGTTCCTGCAGTGACCCAACTGCTACTGAGTTTTACAGTAATCTCCGGCAGGGTTGGCAACTCCTGGGGATTTTGTTCCGGTTGTTTTTCTTTTAGTTTAAGCTCATACTCGTAAACTACGACATCGCTGCTCAGATACCCGGCTTTCTCAGCCCAAGTCTTAACTGTAACTTTTGCCGGGTCCCCGATAAACCAACTCTCATCAAAGCTTAGTGCTATGTTGTACGGTAGTATCTCGCCGTCATTGATTTGATAATAAATCGTGACATCTTCACTCAGGTGACTAAGTTCCACTAAATCATCAACTTTCAAGCTGGCACTAGCAGGATTAGCCACTACCGTGGTGAGTTTCTCTTTTTCTACGACTTTCATTTTTGTCGCCGTTATATAAATATTATTGACATGGAAAGCGGCATTGATCTTATCAACACCTTCAACCGCCCCGTTAACCGCTCTATTGCTGGCTACCCACAAACGCAAATGGAATTTTTCTTGATTCTCTACCGCCTCTGGCAAATAATAGGTAAAGCGGCTGTTTGGTGTCCCAAAAGGTAAATCACCAATTATTAGTAAAGGCTTATCAATATCAAGCCAATCACCAAATTCACCGTTAGTCGGGTCATAATTCAGGCTATACTGCAAATGGTAATCTGCCGGGGCAAAAGGCGTACAGCGCATCTCCCAATCAATACGCAAGTTTTTATAACCCGCACTTGCTAACTCCATTACCCAATACGCATCTTTTTCCAAGCCTTGATAACGTACCCCACCTTCAAACCAGGCATTAGTATTACTGGTGTTAATAGCTTGGGGTAAGTGGGTAGTTGTACTTATTTTAGTAACCCAAAAAGCTGTCGTAGCAGCAAATAAGCCGCCGGTAGCCATAAAATGCGGTTTTTCGAGGGAAAAATCCTTACCGGCATAATACTTGTGATTACTTTCAGCTACCGCTTGACTAATATACCATTCGCTGAGTACTGTTCTGCCGTCATCCATGATCGGTATACCTTGTAGCACAATTTCCGTAATGCTATTGGTACCCAAACTAGATACAGCATCTCCTTTAACGGAAATATTGTCTTCTTTGTAGATACGTAAAAAGAAATTAGGATAATCATCAAGTTCTTCCGGCAACAGAAATGGTCCGTAGTACTTAAAAGCATTGGTCATTGTCAGTTTGACTGGTTCATCATCTTGACCGGCATCGAGCCAAGTTTCTCCATCAAAACTGTACTGTAAAAGAAAATCACGGGGGCCGGTATCCGAGCTTTTCATCGCAAAGCTTATTGTTATGTC
The DNA here is from genome assembly GCA_964622375.1 of uncultured Erysipelotrichaceae bacterium. Taxonomy (GTDB): domain Bacteria; phylum Bacillota_I; class Bacilli_A; order Erysipelotrichales; family Erysipelotrichaceae; genus CAZUQA01. The sequence continues at coordinate 8,182 of CAZUQA010000035.1, forward strand.
ACGATACCCGCTTGTCGTTAATTGTGACAAACGCCACCATTTATCAGCTACATGCCAGCCATTTTTATCGCTGGTGTAGCCATGATGAGTTTTCGTTGTAGCCGTTACATGTTTGATGTCGACATTTTTCCCATCACTAATCAAACTCAAAGTGGCAGTTGTATTTGCCATATTATAATCCGTAGCCTTAATAACAGCTTCCGTAGTAAAGTCACCTAAGGGAAACCAAGATACTAAGAAGTCTTGTTTTTGTGCAGCCCTGATTGTTGAAACAACACTGGGTAAAGCCAGCGATACGCTCAGTGCCATTGCTATAAGAGCGGAACCAATTTTCTTATCAATTCTCACTTTATCACTCCTTTCATAATAAACAAGCGTACTTATTGTATCATTTCACTACTTTTGCCTCCATTAATATGCCCAACACAAAATCATCTTATTTGAACTCAATCAGCTTCTTTTCAATGTTTTTTGTCCCAGCCCCAAATGCTGTATAATTATCTTAGTAATAACCTTGGTGATAGAATAACAGAAAGCTTTTTATCACCTTAGTCAAATAAAGCGATAAAACTTTTATTCAGTGAAAGGACAGCGAAAATGAAAATCTTCAAGAAACTATTTATTACCCTTTTGGTTGCTTTCTTACTAATCAATATTAGTGCTTGTAAAAAACCAAAAACGGCAGCTTTTGTCCCATCACAGGACTACGATGAACCGGTTGAATTTGACGATGTCTTAAAGCGACAAAACCATGATACCGTCTTTGAATTCCCCAGTGCCCTGCCTCCTGGTGATTTTGAAATCGAGCTGGATCAATGGGGTAGCTACAATATAAGTGACATCATCGATGTTTTTGTTGATAGTAAGCTCACAAAATCGGTATGGCCTTCTGTCCGCTTTGACAGCAAGAAGTCGGCTTTTATTGTCGCTCCACCTTCCACTGCCCCCCTAGCCCCTTATGAAATCAACGGCGCCGACTACAAGTGCCCTTATGGCTGGGGTTTAGCTAATCAACTATTTATTGCCCAATTCTATGATTTACAATCCGGGAAAAAACTCGACAAACCTTTAGTAACTATCTTCGAAATAAAGCATGATGACGCTCCCATCAAGGCGCCATTTATCGAGTTTAGAAAAAGCGAGAGCGGTTTTCCTTCCTACTCTTGGAATGCTGTACCCGGTGCTGAGAAGTACCATCTGATGTATGTCGGTTCTTTTGGCAATGGTCTTCCTTTGACCTTGAATATTATTGATACTTTTACTGTTTCTGATAAAGATGTTCAGATTTACAACTCCCATGTCCTGGCTAACATGTTTTACAAAGAAGGTTTTTCAATTTCTTACATCTATCTTCTGGCTGAGAAAAATGGTGTTTTTTCCCCAGCCAGCAATCTCATTCCTGTTGAGTCATTCCGGGGTTCCATTGTCTATTCCTTTAACATCAGCGAAATCAATTTATTTAACCCCGACATTGACACTCTTCCGGAGTATTTACCGGTTGAAATGTGTGATGGCAATTCTGTCTTATATCCGGTAACCTACGATGTCGAAAACCTTACTTACCGCAGCTTAAGAGAAGTCTATGGCAGTAACCTAGGAGCGAGTGAAAGTCAATATAATACAACATATGCTGTGTTACCGGTAAAGGCTGATGGTACGGTTTTAGTAACTTATATGATGTTCAGTGATTACCAAGCAGCAGACTTCCTCGACCGCTTGCAAGCTCGCAGTGAATTTGTCAGCTCTAATAAAGGTAAAACCGGGGCGGATGCGACGATAACGGTGTCAAAAGAAACCGAAGATACTAAAGAAACCGGGACTTCAGATATTCGCCCCTTTGAGTTTCCTATCTTTGCCTCCAGCGCCTTAAGTGAATATCTGGCGATTAATCTATTAAACGGTAACTCGCGGATTGATATCTCGCAATTCCCGGAAGCCAGCGACACCAACTATCTTGTCGATTGTTTCTTTGAAGTCTACTACCAAAATCCCCTGATCCTAAAAGTAAATGGTTTAGCAGTCTCCTATGATGGTAACACTTTAATTGTCACTTTCGGTCAAAGCAAAGAAGAACAAAGCCGAAAACAAAAAGAAATTAAGGATACTGTAGCTAAGATTATCAAGGAAATTATCACCGCTGATATGAGTGACCTCGAGAAGGAATTCGCTATCAATGATTATCTTTGTACCAGTGCCGTATATGACGATGCTGCCTTAGAATATGCTTTGGCTCACGACATGATAGTCGATGACAGTTTCCGTGATTCTTTTACCGCTTACGGTATTTTAGTCAACAAAGTCGGTGTTTGTGCTAGTTATGCTGCTGCTTTTAAATTGTTAGCCGATGCTGCCGGTTTACAAGCTGTTGTTGTTACCGGTTTCCTCAATGGATACTTGCCGCATGCTTGGAACCGCATTAATCTCAACGGGCAGTGGGTTTCTTTGGATGTCACTAACAACGATGATTCTGATTTGTCGAATACCTTACTAAATCTTTGGGATGAAGTGTCAGGTAAAATCTTAGTTGAAGACGACCTCTATGTAATGGACCATCGCTTAAAAGAATTCCGGGCTAATACCAGTGAGTATGAATACTATCGCTATAATAATTTATTCTATACCACCGATAAAATTGCTGCCGCTTTATCTGCCGGCCTCGATGAAAACGGTTTTATCACTTTGCGCACCAAAGAAGATCTGACTAGTGAAGAACTTGATCAAATACTCAGGGAGATCTACTTCGATTCGCGTTTTAAAGGCAAACAACACATCTTTGATAATGTTGATATCTACTTCTTTATCGGTTGTATCACTTTACGCAACACCAAACACTAATCCGGCATAACAATTATCGCTAACTAAAGCTCAGGAAAATCCCTGAGCTTTGTCTACTTTGTTATTAAATTGATTTACCGTTGTGATAAATCAAGGTTTATTGCTTGGTACAAACGATAACCCCCGCTTAAGTTATAAGCTTTAAAACCGTTTTGGCGAAGAATGCGGTTAGCTAAATAACTGCGCATCCCGCTATAACACATAACATATAACTCTTTAGTTTTATCCAGCTTATCCAAATGTTGGCGTAGATCAGGCAATGGAATATTAATGAAGCCGGCAATCGCTCCTTTAGCCACCTCTGCAGGATCCCGGACATCCAGTAGTACAATATCAGAGCGTTTTTGTAAAGCAGTAATGTCCTGCCAATGAAAATTATTTACTCTTCCTTCCAGAATGTTCTCAATCATATAACCCACCATGTTTACCGGATCTTTGGCTGAAGAATAAGGTGGCGCATAACACAGTTCCAGGTCCAGTAGATCGCGGGCTGTCATTTTTGCGCGAATGGCGGTAGCTAAAACATCACAGCGTTTGTCAACACCAGCATAACCGACAATCTGAGCTCCCAGAATTAAACCGCTATTCTTTTCAAAAATCACTTTAATCCGTAAGGCTTGGGCCCCGGGATAGTAAGTCGCATGGCTGTTAGACCATAAAAATACTTTGTCATAGTCTAAACCCCGTTGTTTGGCAGTTTTTTCATTTATTCCGGTTGTCGCTACTGTCATGGCAAATATTTTAAGGATCGCAGAAGCTTGAGCTCCTTGATAACTGGCACGGTAGCCACAGATATTATCGGCGGCAACCCGAGCTTGGCGATTTGCCGGACCGGCTAAAGGAACCATGGTGGCATTCCCACTGACAAAATCCTTAATTTCCACGGCATCACCTACCGCATAAATATCAGGCTGTGAGGTTTGCATTTTCTCATTAACGATGATACCACCCCGTTGGTTTAGCGCAAGACCAGCTTCTTTGGCTAGTTGACTTTCCGGTCTAATCCCGATTGCCATTATCAGCATAGCAGTTTCCAAACTGCCATTTTGTAGTTCGATACTTAGGCCACTGTCGTTTTCTTTGATGCTCTTCAGCTCGTTACTAAGCAATATCTTGATACCCTTATTTCGCAGATAGTTGTGAACATCGCAAACCATATCATTATCCAGTGGTGTAAGTAGTTGATCGGCTAATTCCACTATCGTTACTTCAATACCGTTTTCCCAAAGATTCTCCGCCATTTCCAAACCAATGAAACCGCCACCGACAACTACCGCTGACTGCGGTTTATTATTGTTGATAAAAGCCTTTATCCGATCACTATCGTTGAGACTGCGCAAGCTAAACACTCCCGGACTGTCAACCCCGACAATCGCGGGTTTTATTGGCTCCCCACCGGGTGCCAATAACAATTTATCGTAACTGTAGTCGCTGACTTCTTTTGTTCTTTGATCAATAACCGTTACCGTTTTATCCTGGGGATTTATTGCCACCACATTAGTTTGGGTTTTAACCTGTACTGCATATCTTTTCATAAAATCTGTGGCTGTCCATAAAAGTAAATCATCACGCTCGGTAATTATGTTACCTATATAATATGGTAAGCCGCAATTGGCAAAAGAGATGTACTCACCTCTTTCTAGCATTATTATCTCGACTTGTTCATCAAGCCGACGAATACGTGCCGCTGCTGTCGCACCACCGGCAACACCACCGACAATTATCACTCTGTTCATTGCTCTATCTACCTGTCTTTCTTAAGTTTTCTACCACGTGACTAAGTGTAGAGCTCCGGCTGCAAAGGCAATTACCATGACAATTAAAATGATTTTAATCGGTGAAATCTTTTTCGCCTTTACCAACCAGTAACAGAAAGCACACAAAGCAACCGGCAGCAAATAAGGTAAAATTCTGTCCAACAGAGCTTGTAGTTGAATGCTCTGCTTAACAATCTCCCCGGTTTCACTGTTTACCAAAGAGGGTAAGTTAATATCTTTTAGTTTGACACCACCCAGTAACATAGAAGGAATAAAACCGCCAATGACAGTGATTCCCAATACCGTAGCTGTAGTTTGGAAATTATCAAAGGTTCCAGTATTGTTGACATCCTTGATTATATTAACTCCTTGTTTATAACCGTAATTAAACAAAGGCCAGCGAGCAATAAAGAGAAACATCGCCGGAAACATATCAAAAAATAAAGATAGCCAATTGCCTTCTGAAGCTAAAGAAGCTGTCAATATCGTAAAAGGTTGGGAAATAATAACTGCTTGGATCGTATCCCCGACAGCAGCTAAAGGCCCCATTAATGAAACTTTAAGGTTATCCCCGACTTTTGTCTCGTAGTTTTCTTCCAATGCAATATCAGCGCCGAGAATCAGAGCCGAGCCCCCCGGGTGGGTATTATAAAAAACCATATGTCTTTCTAGCTGCCGACATTGTTCTTCTTCCCCTTGATAGAGTTCTTTCATAACCGGAACCATGGCATAGGCGTAACCTGTTGCCTGCATTCGCTCGTAATTCCAGCACCACTGCAACACCCAGTTATGACGCGCTCGTGCGCTCTTTATTGCTTTCTTTGATAGTCTATTGGCCTTTTCACTCATGCCTGTTTCCCCCTCTTACTATTCATAGTATTACTTGTCATCAACATTGATTATAATAGTTTCCCGAATAAGGCTTTCTGTTCTTTCAATGAGCTGCTTATTGAAGTCCTTTAATAGAATTATTGTGTACACCGTGCAGAAATGACTAATTAAAGCAAAAACTATGCCGGTATATGATACCTGGCCTAAGGAATTAAGCTCAGCATAGGTCAGAGGCGGAGTTTCGGGATTGATAGTATTTATAAATTCATAAAGTGCTATAAGTATCTCTTTTGCAAAAAGGACAAATAATATTGAAGTAAATATAGAAAACCCGACATAAATATAACTGGTGATGGTTAATAGTTTTATATTTGGTAACACGGCAAATTCATTTTCCTTACAGCCATGACGGATGCTCTTGATAATCTTCTTAGCGCTTCGTAAACGCAAAAACGTCAACACCATCAATCCAATGTAAGCCATAAAATACATGAGCGCAATGGAATATTCCGCAGCTAGATAAGAAAAACCTAAAGTACAGAAAATCGCAACAATCCAAAATATAACTTGCCAAATAATATAGCGCACTCGAAGTAAACTTAAGCCCTGGTCTATTTTATTCAGGCTATCGACATTCTTTCCTCCCAAAAACACCAACCATAGTCCACCCAACAGTAAACCGTCAATAACTAAAGTTACAATCATGCTCAAGATGTTGGCATTGAAATCAAAGGTCGCCACTGTATATACCGTAGTCAAAACAGCCACTAACAAAAATTTATTTGAACTGAAAATTTCAGAAAATAAAGTTAAGTAGCTTTTATTATCCGGATAGAGGTTTGTACTGTCATTTCCAGAAGTTTCTACTCTGTCCTCTTTTTCAAATTCCTCATTACCCATTACAGCTACCCCCCTTATATTATTTATCCCTAATCAGAATTGTCTTCTTAAGAAAATAGTACCTTAAATACCTCAGAAAAACAATGGACATTCGCTCTTGAATTACCATCAAGCAGTTGCCATTGCCGCGTATTATTGACTTTAGAACAAAAACTATTCCTTTACTTACGCAGCTCTTGTTCAATTAAATTTCGTTTATTCTTCGCATTAGTGTTAA
>CAZUQA010000036.1:0-52090 GCA_964622375.1 uncultured Erysipelotrichaceae bacterium
CTCTTTTGGTGAGAGTGTGGATTGAAGGAAACGGGAAATATCAGCATTGACAAAACAGCCATCCCTATAGATGACTGTTTTCTTAGTATAATAGCTGTCCTGGGGGAAAGTTGCTTATTTTACAATCCCCATTCCGGCACATCGGGCTTCGGTTGCCAGATAGTCAGAATCTAGTTTTGGGTCAATTTCCAGCGAGTTAGTATCACTTTTTGTGTGGGTTTGCCACTGAGCTAAACCGCTGGGCTCTAACATATTACCCGGACGATAATCAGCGAAAATTCCACTTTGGTCGACAATGAAGTAACAATTGTCATTCATTTTAGGGAAGCCATCAAGGGCCGACATACCGCCCAGTTCATTAGCGTAGCGGATTTCAATAAGCGGACGAGTATTGCCGGATAATTGATAGACGATATTGTGATGAATGTGGGGGTTGATGTTAGCAGGGCGGTTGGCGTAGGTTTCCCAATCTTGGTAGGTTAAACCAAAGTAGATGGCACTGTGGATGTTTCCCGGGCCGTTACAGACATTAACTAAAGTGTTGTTGTAGACTTCAGCATCTTTACTGCCATAAAGGCCGATGCCTTCCCAACCGATGTCGATAATCAAGTTGTTGCGGACTATCCCATTGATATTCTCATAATAGAGGGGATTGGTCTTGGTGTTGAAAAACTCCGGACTGGTGTCAAAACCGACCATAATGCCACCACCGCAGACTTTCTCTACACGATTGTTTTCAATCAAAGCGGAAGTAGCCCCACCTTTAGCGTAGATTCCGGTACCAGCGATGTCATGGATGTAGTTGTTTTGTACCACCATGTTAGCTCCGTTGACATTGTCAACACCTTCAGCGTTGATCTCGCCATAAGGACGGCGCGGATCATTGCGACCATTTTGTCCGGAATTAAAAATATGATTATATCGAATGATGATGTTGTTGCAGTTGGGTTTTACTTTGATAACATCATATTGGGAGTCATGTAAGATACAATCCTCAATTATGATGTCGGAGGCGCCGCTGCGGTCATTAGGATCGCCCCAATCCCATTTTGTTTCCATAGCGACGGCATAAAAACCACCCCGAACTTCGACAGTCTGCAATTTACCGCCGGAAGAGTCAACATCAAAGTAAACACCGGAGTCTTCACGGTGTTGGGCATCTTGTTCCAACAGGTCGATAATTGCCCACTCATTTTCCTTAGATTTAATTGTGACATTGGGTATGCGAATGCGGACATTTTGGTTTTCGTAGTAAACCCCACCAAAAAGGATGATGGTAGCTCCGGCTTCGGCGTTTGCCAAAGCGGTGTTGATGCTTTTATAGGGGGCGCTTGCTGAACCATCGGCTGTAGCATCATTGCCGGATGGTGAAACATAGATACCATTAGCCGGATCAGGATAGCTACTGGTTCTGGGACCAATATCATTATAAGGATTAAGTGGCGCCACCGGGGGATTAGTCGGTTGTTCTTGTTTGGGGGTGTTTGTAGTATTACTGCAAGCCCCGTTAAAAACCAATAACGAAAGAACGAGTATTAAACAAAAATATTTTTTCATATTATCACCAATCTTTCTCTAGTAGGTAACTGTAGGTAGTTTGTAATCCAGACAGCTACTGCTTTACACTAATTATAACAGAAAATAACTTGTGCTAAATAAGACCTTAAGTAAAGGAGACTGTTTTTGAGAAAAGCTTTTAGGACAAAAATTTAGTAGTTGTCAGAGGGCTTTTCATGGTACTGTAATAGTAGAAAGAGGAATATAATATGAACTTTTTACTTCTATTAGTGTCAACATTACCGGTTGTAGTAATCGGTTGGTTTATTTGGCGCCGGGATAGCGAAAGAGAGCCATTTAGGCTTTTGCTTAAACTGTTTATCGGCGGTTTAATTTCAACGCTTATTGCCCTTGCCCTTACTTTTATCCTTTATCGAATTTTTCCGTTTTTTGCGCAACCTCATGGTAACCTCAACTTGGCGGCTTTATTTATCAGTGTATTTATCGGCGTAGCTTTAGTTGAGGAAGTCAGCAAGTGGTTGATTACTTATTTCATTGCCTTTCGTCATCAAGCTTATGATCACAAATATGATGGTATCGTCTATGCGGCTTTTGTCTCTTTAGGTTTTGCTTTATTTGAGAATATTCTTTACGTCATGCAATGGGGTATGATTGTCGGGCTGGTCCGTGCAGTTTTGACGGTTCCCGGACATGCGGCTTACGGTATCTCTATGGGTTACTACCTAGATTTAGCTAAGACGGGGAGTCTAAACAAGGATAAAGCGCAGGTCAGAAAAAACCTGATAATGAGTATATTAGAGCCGACTATCCTCCATGGAATTTTTGATTATTGTTTGTTTGCCGGTAGTGGCTTCTTTATACTTTTGTTCTTTATCTTTGTCATATTGTTTTTCGGTTTTACCTGGAAGCGTATTAAAAAAGCCAGTGCAAATCAAGTCGCTTTGAGACCGAAAACTGAAGAACCAATACCAGCCACTGAGGAAACCAGTGATGAAATGGCAAGTGAAAAGATTGAAGTTGATGAAAATTGATTACTAGCTTACAGGGAAATGGGTAACTCCGGTAATAGTGAAAGTGAATTTTGCCAAGGGCGGACCAGAGTAACATAATAAGGAAGAATATTCATGGTAAACGCTGAGAATTTAAACCTCTTTATGATGTGTGAACAGCTCAATTGCGCAGCTTTGAGTGAACTCGATCCTAAATACCACATTCGCAACTGTCGCCAAGAGGAGCTGGATATATGGGCAGCTTTTCCTTTTGATGATGCCGAGGCAGCAAAAGTGAATTACGCTGCCATGCTGGATTACTATGATAAAGTGTATAAGGCAAGAAGCGAGTTATTTTTTCGTAGTTGCCTGTTTGTTTGTGATGATCAAGATAAACCGCTGGCTACCGGGTTTCTTTGGCCGGCTTATGGGTGTTTGACCACTATTCACTGGCTTAAAACCCTAAAAGACTATGAGGGTCAGGGCATCGGTCGAGCTTTGTTGTCTGTTTTGTTACATGATGCCAGGGAAGCCGCTTACCCAATTTATCTGCACACCCATCCCGCATGTTTTCGCGCAATAAAACTATATTCGGATTTTGGTTTTGCCTTATTGACAGACGAGAAATATGGTTATCGCTACAATGATTTAAGTCAAGGGTTAGCGCTGTTAAAGCAATATATGCCGGAGGCTTGCTATAATAGATTACAATTTGCCAAAGCACCACCGAGTTTTATGGAAACTGTCAAAATGACAGTCTATGAACAATTTTGAGGGGGCTGTATTTAAAGCAAAGAGAGCTGCTTAAAACAACCTCGTTACTGAGTTGTTTGAATATTATCACGGAACAAGATAAAATTGAGTCAATTAAAGAGAGCAACATGAACCAATCAGCAAGCAAAAAAGAAAAAGGGAAAAATAGAAACAAAAAACCAATACTGATAACCACAGTAGTTCTTGTCATGAGCGTGGTTTTGAGTATTGTTGGTGAATATGAATGTAAAAAAGCGGAAAGAATGTTAACTGTAGCCGAGCCTCACCCCTGGTCTTATGAAAGGGAAAAAGAGCGCTTAGCTAAGGAAGTCAACGGGATTTATTTGCGCTCAGCAGGCTTTGTGCTGTTATCTTTTAGCTTTTTAGCAATTTTGATCAATTTGGGTAATAGCGTGGTTCGCAAGAAAATTGAATCGGAAAATGCTGAGTAAAGTTTAAAGCGTTGCCATAGTGAGAGAAAATTATACTTTGATAAAAGGAGCGTCGCTTAGCATGAATATGGTAGATAAAATTAGAGATTTGTCCAACAAGGACAATAGTATCGCTTACCAAGCTTTACTACAGCTTGAGAGGTGGGCGGCGGAAACCCCGGAAATAGTTCGATACTTTGATGAATTTCTTACCATGATTAAGAGCGAAAAAAGTTTTATTAGGGTCAGAGGTTTCCGTTTAATATGTTGCTTAGCGAAATGGGATAAAGCTGGTTTAATCAACAAAAACATTGATACTATACTGCTGGCTTTAAATGATGCCAATGGGACCAGTGTCAGGCAGTGTTTAATTAGTCTTAGCGAAATAATGCTATATAAAACTGAGTTGCATGAAGTAATAGCGGACAAGCTTAAAAACTTGGATTTAACGCAACATAAGGCAAGTATGCAGCTACTAATAAGTAGCGATATCTCGGCTTTACTGGCTCGTTTATAAAGCAAGGGAGTTGAAGCAATTCTCTTGCTATCCGGCACTTGGCATCTTAAAATAATACTTCTCATTTTATAGGAATGAGCTATAATATTAACAACAGGAGAAAAATGGGATATGAAAAAAATAATTGTTTTACTTATGATTATGTTCTTGTTATTTTCTATGGCGGGCTGCAAGAAGCAAGGTGGAAATAATAACACCAATACCAACAACAGTACCGGCGAAAAAAAGGAAGATCCTAAAGAGATTATTCCTGAGGGTAATGCTCAAACTTTCACCAAGGATGACATGACGATCACTTTGACTAAAGATTTCTCGGAGAAAGCTAAAGACGACACTCAAGCTTATTATGAGAGTGCGCGAGCAATTCTGTTCTGCTACCAAGACACCAATGAAGCTTTGAAAGGCGCAAAACTAGATCCGGCAACTCTGAATTTGAAGGATTATGCTAAAAGAGTTATTGAAGTCTACAATATCAAAGCTGAAGTTGTTGAAAAAGAAGGTATGTTTATTTTTGAGTTCTATGATTCAGGCAGTGGTTATGAATTCTACCGCATGGGTGCTGTACAAAAAGGCACAAACTCTTTCTGGGTCTTCGAGTTTGTTTGCGAAAAGAAGGATGAAGCTGAGTATTCCGGGCAATTCCTAAAATGGGCAAAATCCATCACAATTAAATAAACCAGTAACAAAGCCGAAAGAAAACGGCTTTTTACTTGTTTGCTTGATACTATTAAGTATTAGGAAATATGATTTTAAAGAAAAATCAGCTTGTTTGTTTAAAGGGCATTTCATTAGCTGGTGGTACTTTTTTGTGTTAGATTAAGTGAGCCAAAAAGCAGTGCCAGAACAATATGCAGGATAGAAACTACGAAACAATCAAAGTAAAGAGAAACAAGTAACAGAAGATTTCTGGGTTTTTGCTTGGCGCAGCAGCGGAGACTGCAAAACATAGGAGTGAAATGAAGATGAATAAAAGAAACAAAGAAAGGCTTTTGTGCTTGTTTGTCGCTTTAGTATTACCTTGGTCACTGGGTTCCTTTGCCAAACAGATAAGAGAGATAACAGAGAAAACTGTAATAACTGTTAATCAGAATGGTTTTAGTCAAAGTGCAACAGTGCCTGCTCAACCTTTGCTGGATCAGTTTACAATAGCGCTTTACAATAAATGGCCGGCAGAAGTAAGCAACACCCAGCGTTTTTCAGCAGGGGCGATTGACAGCAATGGTGTAATTTGGCTGATTCCCAATACCGGAAACGGCTTTGTCAGCCTGAATACTAGTAATGGAGACTTTAGCTATCATCCCATACTTAGTACCTATCCCGGCTTAAGTGAGCTTGAAGATACTTATCTGGATAAATTTTCCAGTTGTGTTTATGATGGTCAACGCTATCTCTGGGTAATACCGGGGTCAGTCAATTGCGTAATTAGACTGGATACTACTGATGGTAGCATGGTCGGTTATTCTTCCTGGCCGCAAAGCGGACTAGGACTTAAAGTCAACAAATTCTATGGTAGTGTACTTTATGACAATTATTTATGGTTACTGCCTTACAATCATGACAGCATAATTAAGTTGGATACAGCCAGTGGGGCAATGAGTGTTGCCGCCCAGCTTCCTGCTGAGTTGGAGTTAACTACCAGAGAATTTAAAGGCGGGGTTTTGGATGATGAAGGGAATATTTGGCTGGTACCGCAGGCTAATGATAAATTACTTAAGTTTAATTGCGCAACGACAACATTTAGCACTTATGCTTTACCAAGTGAACTTGAAGTGTTGGGTAATATGATGCGACGCTTTGCCGGAGCTATCTATGACATGCAGGGTTATCTTTGGTTGGTGCCGGAAGCTGCCAGGCAAGTGCTTAGGGTAAAAACCAGTGACGGGTCAATGACCCTGTTTGCCATACCGGCAACTGCGGCAATCAGCGGCGATAATGACATGTGGAGTTTTCTTGATGCGGTCTTTGACGGGCGTTTTATGTGGCTGGTGCCAATTCACGGGACTAACCTGGTCCGCCTAGATACCAAGGATGGTACGTTGCTGGTTTATCATGATTGGTTTATGAAAACCGGCGGTACATTAGCCAGAAACTTTTGTAGCGGGGCTTTTGATGGTAAGGATGTTTGGATTTTTCCCAGCAATAAAAACAGTGTCGTCAAGCTTAGTTCCCAAGTGACCAGTGATTTGAAGCTCACAGTGGCACCGGCTTTGGAAAAAGTTTATCAACCAAATATAGTGACGATAAATGCCATAGCGGAAAATCAACAAACAATCGCCGAAGAAACAGTGGGAGCGATTGTCGCTTACCAGTACTTCCGGGTAGCACTGAGTGATGCTGGTGATTATAGTAGCCTAGCTGATTTTACTGCGCAGTTTGTCGCCAGCGCCGATACCGACAAAAAACAACAGGAAAACAATAGTGAGAAGGCGGCAAATTATACTTTTGAAATACCGGCAGATAAAAACGGGAAATATTGGGTCAGAGTAAAGTTTCAGGATTACGCTGGGGATTTTCACTATCAAACTAAAATGGTAAGCATCGAAAATATTTACCAGCCTTTAAAACTCTACAAAAGCGGCAAGCAACAAGAAAGCGGTGAATTCTTTTATCAGGATGATTTGGTTTTGACAACAGCAGGTAGCCCCAGCTACGGTATCGCCTATGACTTGGATGGCAGCAGTGTTTTAACCCAGCCACCATTGGGTTTTGACACCGTAGCTTTAACAGCTACAGCGGGTGCTTGGCAGCCACATTGGCTACTAGATGCAAGCGGTAATCCGGAAATAGCTGAGCTGGTATTAGATGGTGCTTATCTGAGCTCAACTTTGGGGACCAACTATGTCTTTACTTATGTGAAGAATTATGACTATTACAAGTATAGTATTGTTTTCGACAGTAACGGCGGTAATGATGATGGTCAAGAAGTTATGCAACATTTATTAGCAGGTAGCTATGAACTAAGCGAATTTAAACAACCGACGCATAAACAAGTGAATAATCATGATGTAAAGTTTATCGGCTGGAGTTTACAAGCCTACCCAATTCTTAGTCAGGGTCAAGAGCTACCGCCTATGATAAAGCAAGTGAATATTGAAACTAGCGATGCCCGGGTTTATGCGGTATGGGGCCTTGACACTAATGCCAATGGTCGAGCTGATGTTTTAGAAGAGCGCTATCGAATTTTTTATGATTTAAATGGCGGCAAAAACAGCCAACAAGAAAAGTGGAATAATCTATTAAGTGGTTTATACACTTTGGAAAATGACAATTTACCAAATCATGATAAACATGAAGGACAGGATGTACTCTTTATCGGTTGGAGTTTACAGCAATGTAAAATTTTAGCTCACGATGCAAAGTTGCCGCAATTGATCAAGCAAATCAATTTGTTAGACTATGATCTCACGGTTTATGCGGTTTGGGCTTATGACAGCAACGCAAATAATAAAGCAGATATTCTAGAGGACAAGTATCAGCTTACGGTAACTGGAAGTTATGCCCCCGTAAGCGGCAGTGGGCATTATTTACCAAATAGTGAAGTCACGATTTCCTCCGGCTACCGGGAGGGCTTTCGTTTCTTGTTTTTCTCTTTTGAACCTGAGCAACCAGCACTTGAAAGCACAAAAGAAAGTTTAACTTTTATGATGCCGGAACATGATCTATTGATTCAAACCAATTGGGAAAAGAACAGTGACCGCAATATTGATGCACCACCAAATACCGGGGATAAGCTATTTGACAACATATATCTGATCATGATGCTGGTCGTGATATTGCCGCTTATTGCTTTTATGCTTTATGGGGGTAGAGACTTGAGAAAAATCAAGCATCGTGCAGTTGAATAGTAGGGTGCTGACTTACTTGTTTTTAAGAAGATATTCCACCACCCACTGCAGTAAGCTTGGTGTTTTACTAAATAAATCGTCTTTATAGACCCTTTCATAACGGGTATGGCAGTCTTTACCCCAAGGTCCGATATTAAGAACCGGTAGAGCTAGTTCCTTGATGAGTTCTAAAGCTAGACTGTAAATGGTCTTCCAAGCTGGCATGTTAGATTGTAGGCAGTCAATGTTGGCGCTACTGTGGTAGAAACCGGCATAACTGAGATCGGAGATGCCACTAAAATAGTCTTGAATGGCGAGCTGTTGTTTATTCTGATTTTGAGAAAAATTACAAAGTTCAGCAATAAGTGTTTCCGTGTACTGGTAAGTAGCAGCATCGAGCATGTTGTTGTGCACACTGGGGTAAAAAGGCGGTGTCAAGGCAATAACGACAACCGGCGTGGTTAAATCAGCATATTGCAAACAAAGTTCAATCAGTTGACGACTGCAGTGATGGATGCTTATTTGATTGTCATGGTACTGTTTGGTTAGTTGGGCTAATAAAGTAGAATAAGCTGCCTTAAAAATCTCGGGCGAATTAGCGATAGCCGTCTTGTATAACTCTTCAAACAACAACACATTTTCTGACCAGGTTTTTGCGACATAGGGTATGTGAGCAATGTTGCAGTACTGCTGATAAGAGCTATTGTTGTCTTGAAGTATCTGCGCCAAAGCTTCTTGACTTAGAAGTTTAAGTTTGTTGAGGATTTCCAGTGGCGCAGCTTGTAAGGGCAATATATTTAACAAAAACCAAGCGCTTTGGGGAATTGAGACATCGTAGACCGGTTTTAAATCACGGGCTAATAAAACTGCCGGTGGCGGACTGGTAGTGCTACCGTCATGTTCGATAAATTCGGGGTTCAGCTCGATACGGCGAATCAGCTCGCTCATGATGGAGCTGGCACTGTAACCGTCGTAGATTTGACTGACATGGCAGGTTTCGCCGCGGATGTAGAAAAGTGGCATGATTTTTCCAATGGAACCACGGTAAATGGTTGGGCAAACAAAATCTTGGCGAGTATGGGGTTCGCAGTTGAGTAACATCTTATAATCGAGATTGTACTGTCGCTGTAGTTCTTTTAGTAGATAGATAGCGCTGTTCATACCGGCAGACAGGTTCTCTTCATCAGGAACCGACAAAAGCAAGAGATTACCGGAAAAATCGCTCTTCCGACTGTACTCTTCAATTAGTTCCATTTGAATTGCGGCTCCGGCTTTCATATCGGCTACCCCGCGGCCAAATAGCCAAGAATTTTCTTTTATATCAGCTACTACTTCATCAGGGAAGCCGGAGTATTTCTTCGCATAAAGTAAACTGAGTTCTTGAGGTTTTAAAGCCCAAGGGGCATCTTCGCCATATTCCAGCGTATCGACAATATCATGGTGATGCAGTAAAATGACAGTCTTATCACCCTGACCTTTGACTAGACACCAAGCTACCTGGCGTTGTAAGGGGTCATCCTGTAAAGGATAAAAGCCCCAGTGTTGCCTGTGCTGCCTGAAGTATTCATTTTCTTGAGTCCATTGGCTAAAGAAAGCGATAATTTCGTTTTCCGCTTTATTAGTGAAACTGCCACAAGCTACGAAAGCCAACAATAATTCTTCAATGCGTTGTTTTTTGTTGTTTTCACCGGTCATTTTCTTTCCCTCACTACTAACGCTGCTCAGTTTTTGCGCGAACAGCGGTTTTTTTATCATGCGCCATGAATTAGTACTATTATAGCCTATTTGTCCGTAGGCTTTTCTTTAAATAGCGCTTAATAGATCACTTGTAAACAAAACTAGACACTAATAACAAATGTAATAAGCAAATACAATTTTCCACTTTGCCTAAAATTAACCCAAAGTATTGAAACATCGGGAAATTGCCTATATGCTTCATTTAGGCTTGATATTAGAATTCTGCAGTAATTGAAGAACTTACTAATTTAGGGTCTAAGGGAAGAGGGAAGTCAAATTATGAAGATTAAAAAATTTTTCTTGGTTGCCTTAATTGCTTTATGTTGTATCACGATAAAGGCTTTACCGATAAAGGCTTTAACCATTGATGTTTCTGATGAAACAGAATTACGGGCTGCCATTGTAGCAGCTAATCCCGGTGATGTAATTAACTTTACCGCCGATATTTATTTACTGAATACTATTACCATTTCTTATGATGATGTGGTTACTTTTAGTGGTGACTACGTTTTGTATGGCGCCAATGGTCAAGCAACGATATTTGTTGAGGAAAGTGGGATTTTGACAATTGATGGCATCACAGTATCCCATAAAACCGGAGAGTCCGGAGTTGGAATATTCATTGGTTCAAAACCGACGACAAAACCGACAGAAGATGGAACAGTAATAATCAAAAGCGGAAGCGTCAGTGGAAACTCTAACGGAATATTCAATAACAAAGGAACATTAAGAATTGAAGGCGGGACTATCAGCAACAACAATGACAGTGGGGTGTTTTGTAGTACTGCCGGTATTATGTATATGAGTGGTGGCAGAATTGTCAACAATCAAGCAGCTTACGGCGGCGGTATTATTACCAATGGACCTCTGTTCATCTCTGGTGGGGAAATAAGCGGAAATACTGCAACGATTCATGGTGGCGGTATCTACGCCGGGATGGATCCTGCCGTAGTTACCATGACTGGCGGGACTATCACCAATAATACTGCCGGTTCCTATGGCGGTGGTGTGGTTTTAGGTGGCAATGCCAGTATGACAATGAGTGCCGGCACTATTTCCTTCAATACAGCCGGAGGTTTTGGCGGCGGTTTCATAGTCAGTAATTCAACTTTAGTAATGAGTGGTGGCAGTATAAATGGTAATCAGGCTAGTGACGGCGGTGGTCTATTTGTGAACTCCGGTGCTACTTTTACCACTAGCGGTAGTGTTAGCATCACCAATAACAAAGCGGTAGCAGCCGATGGCGAAGGTGGTGGGATCTATACCCAAGCTTATACCAATCTCAATCTCAGTAGCCAAACCTACTTTGGGGGTAATAGCGCCTATCGGGCTTTTAACCCACCAGCCAATGCTGATACCAGCTATCCCAATATCCGCTACTTACATCTCAGTGTAGCCACTCATCCTTTGAATAATTATGATATCAATTATGCCGGGATTGATGAACCGGTATTGGTGGTATTGACTTATGATCCCAACGGCGGCAGCGGTGGTAACAGTTTCTCCGGGGTAGTACGCAGTGTCGGGGTAGCTTCGGCCAGTGAAGCCGGGGTCAGCCGGGCGGGGTACCAACTTAGCGGTTGGAATACGGCAGCTAATGGTTCCGGTACCGCCTATAATATTGGTGACATCATTAATTTGGATAGCAACCTGACGCTTTTTGCGCAGTGGGAATTAGTAGGCGAGTCGGTAAATACCGGTGATCCTGTAACACCAGCCTGGTATATCTTTGGTATTTCATTGCTTGCCCTAGCAGTAACAGCAAGCCTAAAAAAGCGGAAAGCTATCACTAAATAAGAAATTGTTTGGTACATAAAAATAAAGAGTAATGAATCATTAGTGTCATTGCTCTTTTTGTTTGTTTTATTTCTCTAGCTGGACTTAATTAGTTAGTAAGTACGCAACCGGAGTAAAGGGACCATAAGAGGTTGTGCCGTTGTAATAGACATAACGTAGCTTGTAGTAATAGCCTTTGTTGGCCAGCAGTTTTCTTAAGTCAAAGTCTTCCGGTGTCACTGTCTTAACTGACCATTTAGTCTTTTTGTTGTTGGTTGTAGCATAATAGATTTGCAGGGCCGACATCTCATGATCGTTAGTCCACTTAAAGTTTAATGAGCTAGCATTAGCTGTTACACTGACATCATCAACCAGTGGGAGATTACAGCTGGTCTTGGTATAGATCGGACTCCACTTACCATAAACCGTTTTTCCGGCGACGGTCTTTACCGAACGAACTCTATAGTAATAGGTTTTTCCGGCAACTAGATAGTAGTCATTGAAAGTAGTAGCGTTTGTCGTTCCCACCAAGGCAAAGCCTTTGGTTTTGTTGGTCGAGCGCTGTATTTGATAGGACTGTGCCTCGCTTTCTGCCGGAAAAGTGAGATTAATAACAGTATAGTCATCGACAACTGCTGACACGGCTCCATTACCGGTTACTAAAGTAGCCACCGTGGTAAAAGGTCCGTAAAACACTGAGCCGTCACCATAAACATAACGGGCTTTATAGTAATATTTTGTATTGCCTGGTAAATGTCCGATTAAGAAATCAGCAGCGGAAACGCTGACGCTTTTCCATTTAGTTTTACTGTTATTGGTCGTGGCGTAGTAGATTTGCACGGCTGTCATGTCGTTATCATTATCCCATTGGACTTTTAAGCCTTTGTTGGTTGAAGTAACCGTCAAGTCATCAACATTCGGCAGTTTCGGCGTGACCTTAGTGATTACCGGGCTCCACTTACCATAAACATTTTTACCTTTCACGACTTTTACACTGCGAACTTTGTAATAATAAGTTGTTCCGGCATTTAAGTGGTAGTCGGTAAAACTAAGGGTCTTTGATGTGCCGGTTAACTTGAAACCTTTAGTTTTCTTAGTGGAACGATGAATCTGATAGTACTCTGCATCGCTGACTGTACTATAACTAATAGTAAGTGAAGTGAAGAAGTCTTTGGCTCTGATTATTTTGGGTTCTACCAAGATAACAAAGTCTTGGCTAAAGTCACTGCCAACTCCGGCACCATTGGTAATGGTTGCGGTGATAGTAGCGCTACCGGGAGCTTGGGCTACAAAAGTATTGCCGGTTATGGTAGCCTCCGTCGTACCGGGGTCATTGATTGTCCAAGTTATAGTCTTGCTCTTGGCATTGGAAGGAATAACTTTGCCACTCAAGACTAATTTCTTTTTAACATTAGTTGTCGTGGCGACATTTCTGATGTCGGTAACCGCAACATAGCTGTGGTCGGTTGATAAGGGATAGGGAATACCCATGCCGGTACAAGCCGGATTAGTTGCCAAATAATTACTATCTAGATTGGGGTTGGCTTCAATCGAACCGGTATCACTGGAAGTGTGGGTTTTCCAAGCAGCCAGATTTCCATTGTTTAACAGATTACCGGGCCTGGTATCGGTAAAGCCAGCGGTTTTACCGGCGATATAATAACAGTTATCATACATAGAAAGCGGACCATCAAGAGCCGTCATTCCTCCAAGGTCATTGGAATAGCGAATTTCAATCATTTGGCGATTGAAGGTGTTTGGTTGACAAACAATGTTATTGAAGATAGTTGGGTTGACATTACCCGGTCTTTGGCCTATAGGGCTCCAATCTTGATAGCTTAAACCAAAATAAATTGCGCTGTGGAATAAGTTGTTGTAATTGACATTAACCAGAGTATTGTTGTAAACCTGAGCATCTTTAGAAGCATATAAACCGATGCCTTCCCAGCCGATGTCAATCAATAAATTGTAACGGGCAGTACCGCGGATATTCTCATAAAACTCAGGATTGACATCAGTGTTGAAAAAATCCACACTGGTATCAAAACCAAGCATAATACCGGCGCCATAAACTCTTTCAATGCGATTATTTTCAATAACGACATCAGATGCTCCACCTTTGGCATAAACTCCGGTGCCGACGATGTCGTGAATATAGTTGTTGTAAACTAACATGCGAGCACCATTGACGTTGTCAATCCCCTCGGCATTGCATTCACCACTAAGTAAACGTGGATCTGAGAGATGGGCGCGGCCGGAGTTGTAAATTTCATTATTTCTGATGATGATGTCATTACAATTAGGCTTTACCTTAACGACATCATAGTAGGAATCATGAAGTACGCAATCCTCAATGATGATATTTGAAGCACCATGAGTGAAAGGATCTCTGGGGTCCCAACGGAATGTTGTGTCACAAGACACGGCATAAAAACCACCGATTACTTCAACCGCTTGTAACTTACCTCCGGAAGCATCGATATAAAAATTTACTGCGGAGTATTGCTGTACAACACTGAGATTGCGGTCACTTAAGTCAATAATCGCCCACTCACCTTTAGCGGATTTTATTGTAATATTGGGCTGGCGAACTCGCACATCACGATTTTCTTTATAGATGCCATCTCGCAATACAATAGTGCTTCCTGCCGGAGCGACATTTAAAGCAGCATTGATGCTTTTGAAAGGCTTGTTTTTAGCGCCGGTGGCAGTAGCATCATTGCCGTCAGGGGCGACATAGTAGGCACCTGCCGGATCATCATAAGTGTTTAAACGGGGGCCGATGTCACCGATTGCTGCCTTGATTTTTTCCGGTAGCATGGTAAATAAACTGCAAGCTAAAAGTAACGACAATAAAGTAGTAAGTGCTTTTTTAGTCACTATTCTAATCATGGGTTCTCCTTTTTATTGAATAAGTAGTGAATAATTTCTTGTCACTATTTTTCAATGAATGATTAATAGTCATATCTACCATTATTTTATATTGCGGCAAGCAAAAACACAATTAATATCACAAAATTAAGTATTTTGACAAACATTGAACAAAATTATGAATTGTAGCATTAGTAAGCCAAAGATTACTTAATTGAATGTGATCTTTTGTTTGGTGGAGGCTGATTATGTAGTATACAGCTAAGCAAAAAGGCTAAAAGCCGGAAAAAGGCTTGTTTGTGACGTAGCGTAATAAACTATAATTGGGCTAAAGGAGAGATAATATGGAAAAATTTAGGGCGATACCACCAGGATTTATGACGGTTGGTGAGGTTGCAAGAAAAATGAACACCACCGTACGTACGCTACAGTACTACGACAAAGAAGGAATTCTCTGTCCAAGTACTGAAAGCGAAGGTGGTCGTCGGCTTTATACCTACAAAGATATTGTCAAACTGCACCAAATCCAGCAACTAAAGTATTTGGGCTTTTCTTTGGCTGACATCAAAACCCGGCTTGTAACACTGGACAGCCCTCAAGAAATCGCTACGGCGCTGGCTGAACAAGCCCAGATTATGCAGGAAAAAATAGCTGGCCTCAACGCTGCCCTAAAAGCGATTGAATTACTAAGAGAAGAAGTATTAAAAATGCCGACTGTTGATTTTGAAAAATATGCTGCTATCATCATCAGTTTACAAATGAATAATGAGTATTATGGTTTGATAAAATACTTTGACACTGACGACATCAGCTATTTCAGTAAACGTTTTGATGAAAAAAGTGCAACGAAATTTGTCGCAGCTATTAACACTTTACTCGGTAAGGCAATTAAGTTTCAGAAAGAAGGGGTGTTACCGGAAAGCGCAAAAGGGCAACAGTTTGCGGCAGAAATGTGGGCTAAAATGATGGAGTTTACCGGCGGAGATATGAAGCAGATGGTTAAGCTTACAAAACTTCTGGAAAATGTTGATGATAATGATCAGTGGAAAAAGAAACAGGAACAAGCCAATATTTTTATTGAGCCGGCATTAGGGATATATTTAAGCAAACAAGGAATTAATCCTTTTGCGGAGGAAGAGCTATGATTAAAATGAAAAATGTAGTTAAGCGCTTTGGAAATCACACCGTTTTAAGTGATGTCAGTTTTGAAGCTAAAGAGAACCAGATATTCGGTCTTCTCGGGCCTTCGGGTGCCGGTAAGACAACGATAATCAATATTTTAACACAACAACTAACAGCCGATGGTGGCAGTTTCGAAACCGGAGCTACTCTATTTGAAACCGGGCTCATGCTGGATAGCGATGGCTTGTATGATCGCTTAAGTTGCCAAGAAAATCTCGATCTCTTTGTCGATATTTATGGTATAGAGCGGACAAAATCAAGTGTAGCCTTAGCGAATGTTGGATTGGAAGATGCCGCCAAAAAATCAGTGCATACTTTGTCAAAAGGTATGCGACAAAGACTGGCTTTAGCCCGAGCCATCTTGCACCAACCTAAGGTAATGTTTCTCGATGAACCGACCAGTGGCTTAGATCCGGCAACGGCGAAAGGGATTCATAAGCTGATTTTGTCTTTATGTGAAAAAGGAGCTACCGTATTTTTAACGACCCACAATATGGAAGAAGCCGTCAAACTGTGCCATCATGTTGCCTTGTTGCATCAAGGCAAAATCGTGGAACAAGGCACACCAAGTGAGATTTGTCAGAGACACAATTCCTATAAAACAATACCGGATTTAGAAGCAGTTTTCATTAAATTAACGGGGGTGGAACTAGAATGAGAATAACTAGAGCTATTTTTACTAAACAAGCCCGGGATATGTTTAAAAACCCGGCGGTCTTAATTATGTTTGTGCTTTTTCCGGCTGTCGCTTTTATTATGACTGCTTTTGTCAAGATCCCGGAAAATGAATTTGTTGGCAGTAAAATGTTTGTTACCATTATGGCTTCAATCTTTGCGGGTATGGGCTTAATAACCGCTGTTGCCGGGGTAATTGCTGAAGATATTGAACGTCACAGTTTACGTTTTCTGATTATTGCCGGCGTCAAGCCGCAGCAGTATTTACTTGGTATTGGTGGTTTTTTCCTGTCTGCTGCCACTATCACTTCCCTGGTTTTTGCCTTAATTGGCGGTTTTTCCGGGCAAGATTTTATAAAGTTTATGATCATCATGGAAACCGGTACAGCGACTTCCATTCTTTTGGGGGCAACAATCGGTATCTGGTCGAAAAATGCTCAAGCCGCCGGCGGTTTAGCTCTGCCTTTTGCGGTTATCGTCGGTTTTGCCCCGATGATTGCCGGCTTTAATAAAACAGTAGAAAAATTCGCCGGAATCTTGTACACCCAGCAGATAAATGTGATTGTCAATGATTTTAGCCAGAGTTTACTTCGACCATTGACCGTCGTTGCAGCCAATCTCACGGTGCTCATTATATTCTTCGTTATTGCCTACAAGAAACGCGGTTTGAAGGCTTAGGGCATAATGGTTAGCGAAAAGCTGTTTCGTATTATCCAACAGGAATATCGTAATAGCGAATCACCCAATACATAAAAGATAAAACTATAACTATTGTAATAATTTTTTCATCCTACGGTCACTTTATTTGCCGTAGGGTTTTTGCTTTGTTAGCATGAAGCTGGATTGTATGACATTGAAAATTATCGGGGTGGAAATTTGTCAAAGTAAGATAATGCAAATGGGGAAAGTACACCGATTTTTCAAGACAAGGTTAGTCAAATGACTAAATTAAAAAAACCAGGAGATCAGAGTATGAAAAGACTAAAAAAAGTCGTAGTGGCAGCGCTAATGTCATTGTTGCTGATATTTAGCTTAAGTAAGAGTTTTAATGTTGGACACATAGCAGCAGCTGAATATGTTTCAAACTTTGTTGATTTCACGGCGGCAGTGAAAAAGGCTGGAGTAACGGAGATTGTTATTGAAAAATCGTTTGATATGCCGGAAATAATCACAATACCAAACGGGAAAACAATAACCATAATGTCGGCTGACAGCAATAACCCGGTTACCCTAAAAAGGTCAGCTGAAGCAAATGGCGGTTATGGATATATACACTATTTATTTGAGATTGAAAAGGGGGGGTCCCTAACTTTATCCAATATAATAATCGATGGCAACAAAGAAAAAGCCAAAAGCTATATTGTTATGGTTATGGTTTTTGGAACTTTTATTATGGAAAACTCGGTGTTGAAAAATAATGATGCTACCACAGCCGGACTTACCAGTTTTACTTATGGTGGCGCAATTTACATTCAACAAAGCGGGAAAGCAATAATTAGAAACAGTACAATAAATGGTAATGTGTCACAAGGAACCGGGGGGGCGATTCAGTGCTTTGGTGAATTGATGGTGGAGAACAGTGAGTTTTATGACAATCTGGCAAAAAGTGAAGGTGGAGCCATCTACTTAGCTGCAAATTCCCGGGCAACGATAAGCGACAGTGTTTTTAAAAACAATAAAGCGACCGCTAAAGGTGGGGCTATCCATATTGAAGGTGGCAAATTGGATATTAACGACACTGAATTAAGTAACAATGTTGCAGCCACTGATGGTGGCGGTATTAGCAACAACGGAACCTTAACAATGAAGGGTTGCTTGCTAACGGGTAATATAGCAGCCAGAGGTGGTGGGCTATGCGTAAGAACGACGATTGCCGAGGTCAGTGCGATTCTCGAGGATAACCGCTTTTTAAATAATCAAGCAACTGAGGAAGGCGGTGCGATATACGATCATCTTGGCATTTATGGTAATAACACTTTGATACTAAAAAATCATGAAATTCAAGGTAATACAGCAAAACTTGGTGGTGGGGTTTTTGTCAGTGCTGGAACAATTATCATTGATGAAAGTACAATTATTGATAATAAAGCGGATCAGGGGGGTGGTATTTGTATCAAAGATAGAGGCAGTTTAGTATTGAAATCAGGAGTAATCGCTGATAATACTGCGGTTTACGACGGTGGTGGCATTTTCATACAAAACTATAATAATGCTATTTTGCCGGAAGATAGTACGATAACTTTCCGTGGCAACAAAGCTAACAATCTTTGGCAACCGCCGACTATGCCGGTTATACCGGCTAATCAGTGGCAGGGGTCGATTAATTCTGTTAGTGTCGACTTTGTCGGCGATGCTCGCTTAACTGTCTTAAATAACTATGATATAAATTATAACTTAACTGAAGTATTGAAACAGTATTCATTGTCTTACTTAGCTAATGGCGGTAGTGGTAGCACCGTGAATTACTCAGGCTTGATTCCCGGGGTTGGCTACAGTATGACAGCCAACACTTTTTCCGCTCCGGAAGGGAAAATATTCATTGCATGGAATACCCAGAGTGATGGTAACGGCATCACTTATACTGAAGGTCAAACTATAGTAATGCCGGCTGGTGATTTATCACTCTATGCAATTTGGGGTGATGTTACACCACCGGAAGAAGAAATCCCGGATAATGAAATCATCGATAATGATGAGGACAATGAAATTGACAATAATAAAGAAACCATAGATATACGCTATCTGCCTAATGGCGGTAGTGGTGATGAAGTAAAGATTGGGGAGCTGACAGTGGGGCAACAACTTGTAATTGCGGCTAATGTCTTTGTGGCACCGACCAATAAACAATTCATTGCTTGGAATACCCGGGAAGATGGAAAAGGAGACAGCTACCACGAAGGACAAGAGATTATAGTGCCGGAAACAGATTTGCAGTTATATGCAGTTTGGGCTAACAATTCCCGGTTTCCCAACACCGGAGATAATATCTTCTATATCTTTGCGTTTCTCTTTATGCTTATTACTGGGGGAATAATAATTTGCCTAGTATACAAGAAACGCCTCAATAAAACGCTGTAACTATTAGTTAGTCAATTAAAGTAAATATAAAAAACTAGAGATGTATCGGCAGGACCTCTAGTTTTTTTATTGAATTTCGCTATAAACTGTCAAGCTGGTAGTGCGCTACGTTATTTTTCCTGAGTTTCTGTAGCTGCGGGCTTTTTGCCGAAAACAAAGAATTTGTAAACCATAAATTCGGTTATAAAGTTTGCTATCATGCACAGAGCCAAGGCAACATAAGAATTCCAATGCCAAACTTCAGTCATTTGGTATTCCGCCCAGGTTGAAATCGGGGTAAAGATACAATAGTAAATCAAGATTTTTAACATGGCTATTGGTACATTGGTAGCTTGTTTAAAAGTAAATTTGCGGTTGATGGTAAAATTGAACACAACAGACAAAACCAAAGCAATCAAATAAGCTAACCAATCGGGAAACTTCAACACCTCTAAAAATAAGGCATGAGAAGCGATTTGAATAATTCCGGCACCAAAAGAAAAGAAAGTGAATTTAATGAACTCCCACATCGTTTTGTTTTTTGTGTTGTCTGTTTTTTCATTCATGGTATTTAGACCTCTTTATCAATAAACATTTCCAGTCTATACCCATTTCTTAACTTTGTATATAGCACAACACAACGCTACTAATTATTGTTACTTATCAGATTTATAGCAGTATTAGGCATTAAGCATTACCATTAACGCGGCAACATAGATTTGCGATTTTGCTTTCATCTAGGAGACTGAAAGAATACTCGGCTAAACTTTTAGTGCTAAGTATTTGCTTTAGTACAGATAAAATCTCAGGTTTTCACATATTAATTGAGAATTCCACTATAATAAGCAGTAATAAAAAATTTGTAGCAAGAAATTTGGAATAGGGGGATGCTATGAAGAAAACAATTTTAGTAATGCTGGTAGCTTTATTTCTATGTTCTTGTTTTGGTAAGTCAAAATCTAGTACGGAATACGACGGTGCCTATGCCCAAGAGATAAAAGCAATCAACGAATTGGCTAGGAAAGCAAAATTAACTAAGTTAGAGCTGGAAGATGAGTATCTCATATTTACCTTATGGCATAACGCCCGAAGTATAGTTTCATTAGCACTGAATGGTGTCAACAAGGAAAAGGCAAGTGGGTTTTCTCTACAATGTGTATGGCGTGGCGTTACCGCAGATCGGCTTACGGAATCTGTTGACATTGCGCTGATGAGTGAAATCCTAAATGAAATAACCGACGGGCAATGGGATGGTACTGAGTTGAGAGATTTCTTAACTGAGAATGTGGATTATGATTTGGATGGTGAATATGCCGTTGGTGACGAGCTTGTCTATACTCGTGAAGTAAAGACTAAAGAGACAGATGACTTAAGATATGAATTATATTTTAGCCCCATAGAGCGAGAAACCTACCTTGAAGTCAAAGGAACCGCGATAAAAGACCAAACTTCTATCAGCTATACAGCTAGGGTTGCTAACTTTTTAGAGAGTCACAATTTTAAAGAGTGGCAAAGATATTCGTTGCTTATTTTTTCTGCAAAGCCGACACCTGACCAAGCTTACGAAATTATTTTGCGTATCAGATTAGGCACTAAAGTGACCTTAAAAAATCAAGAACAATCACACTCTTACATTATATTAAGTTTCTTAGGCAATGAGGTAGATGAAGAGCTATTTACCAATATTGTTGAAGTTTTAAACCCGGAACCGGTAGATAAAGTAGCTATAAAAGATTTTGTCAAAGAAAGCAGAGCAGAATATGAGACTAAATATGATACAGGAATTTCATACCTAAACAAATATAAAAGTTTATCATCGGCTCCTTATATTGAGATCTTCTTTATAATTGATGGCAATAAAAAAGAAAACTTAGGTTATCAATATGTGATTTCGCCTTACCGCTAGGAATTCTCATGTTGTACCTCATGTTGTATCTGTATAAATAAGATGAAATGTTATAAAATTAGTGTACCAATATAAATTTTATTTTCGAATTTTTCTTCAATTTCTTTAGTTAAGTTTTGTTGCTTTAAGCTTGTGAAGTTGTAGAAGAAAGCATTGATATTAGGTTATTAAATATGAGCAGTGTGGTGAACAATATCTTATAAGGCTTGGCTATAGATTTGACACAAATAGGAATGAGGAAATCTATGAAGAAAGCAATTCTAGTTTCAGCTTTTTGTGTGTTTTTAATTATTGTAAGCTTAATGCAAATTTTCGCAATACCACTTATGAGCGTTGTAACTTTGAAAAGCCCTTTAGCGCAAGGTGGATATAATTGGTGTTGGGTAGCAAGCGGAGCGACAGTAGTGCGTTTCCAAAAAGGAGCTACAATTCCACCTTCTGTAAAAGACTTTGCTATAAAAGGTACAGGTCTCACAAATCCACCAGATCTTCAGTACTTTAATAGTAATATTATTGATGGGGCAGATGCATATGGTGTAAAACTTACTTTAAGTGGATCAATGACTTTCTCTGCTGTCCAAACCCAAATTGCATCAGCGAAGAAACCATTTATTTTAGGATGGATGTGGAAAAATACATATCAAGGAGGTCACAAGGTTACAGTGTATGGATATGACTCAGAGGTTGGGCAAATACTTGCGTATTGGAACTCATGCATAGGGTTCGGTCCAAACGCTAATCCAGCTAAAGGTGAATACAGGTTAGAAAACTATAACGACATAAAAAATGGTGCAATGAGACAATGGGATTCGACTCTAAAATAAACAGGAGATGAAAATGAAAAAAAATATTCTTTTAGTAGCTTGTATATTAATGTGCTTTGCAATAATTTTGTGCGAAGTAAACAAAAAACCAGCTAGTGTATTTAAAGTTAATGCAGAGAATGAAGCTATTGTTAAATCACTCGATATGACTATAAGCTTTATAAAGACAAATCATCCTACTGAATTTGAATATTGGGGATTTGCTGAGGGAGATGATTTGGATAATCTAACAATTGGCGAAGGAATTCCAGTTTATTGGCTTGGAGAAGGTTATACTTATACATTGGAACGTTTCAAAGAAAGGGTGTTTTATCCGATATTTTCTGGTCAGGATATGCGAACAGGAATAATAATGAATGGAAAAGAGTTTTCAACAACAACTGGCTGTAGTGATTATTTAGCAGACTATCTCAAAGTTTACGAAAGAGAGAAAGAGATAAATTCTAGTATTAGCGATTACTATATTTTGGATTTAGCGATGAATTATCTGCTAGTATTTGAACTTGATGGGGAAGCATACCTAATAGGCAATCTAAATAGCTTTGGATTCGCTGATCCAATCTGTAAGTTTACTGATTTCGTTGAGAGATTAAAAGAGTACAATAGAACAATAGCAGAAACATACCAATTAAATTAAAGGCTTTATTAGCTAAACAGAATTATTCTGTTCTGATTAAATTTGTTTGAGAGCTTCCGTTATTGGAAGCTCTTTTTTGAGCGCTAAGCTTTTGAATAAGTGCATCATCAAAGCTTTCCTTTATGAGCAATAATTGTATAAAAAAAGCTGGATATTTAGTTAAAAGTGGGTTAGTATACAGGCATAAAATAGTGGGATGTCTATTTTTGGTCAAAACTTACTCACTTCTACAGCCATTTACAAGCCATATAAGCGACGTTTCGTTAAATCCTAATTGGTGCGGGTGAAGGGACTCGAACCCCCACGCCTAAGGCGCTTGATCCTAAGTCAAGTGCGTCTGCCAATTTCGCCACACCCGCAAGCTTTAATATTATAACCTTAGTAATAGTCGCAATGCAACAAAATGATGATTTTATACTTGTGATTATGGTGTTGTTTAGACGAAAAGCTCGAGTTTATTATCAAAGTAAATATCAATGATTTTACCGTAATAAATATGGTGGTAGTCCTGTTGGTCGCCATAGAATTCTTCAAGCAGCTCAGCTTTTAGAGCTTTTGGATCCATAATTTGCTGGTAGATTTTTTCACATTCAATGTGGACATTACAATCTTTGATTACTACACCACTCACTGACTTGGTAGCTTCGATGTCACTAAGCTTTAACTTATCATAATCCCTGCCGCTTCTTTCTCCCCATTCTTTGATTTTGTCGAGTTTGTCATTAGGGTAGGGAAAAGAGATGGTAAAGAAGTCGGAGTTTTGAATAAGGTCGTAAGTAAAACGGGAAAAACGCACATAGACGCTTACAACATCAATCTCCCAGACCCGGCCGACTGTCAGCCAACCGATAGTCATGGTGTTGAATTGATTGCCGACTTTAGTGGTCAGAAAAGCTCCGGTTTTAATTTGACGAAAGATAGGATCTAAATACTCATAGATGTTCATACTATTGTCCTTTTTTATGGTTTATTTTAACCAAATATTAACAAATATCCCACCAAAGTAAAAGGGAAAATATGCTGTTCATACTGATGGAGCTGATAAATAAAGCACTGATAAAAATTCAGAGTGATAGTGTATAATAATAGCGCAAAGGGAATAAATAGATGATAGAATTCTTTAATGAGTTGGAACCTCTGGTGTTGATGCTTGGAATAGTCTATTGGGGCTACTTTTTGTATAAAGATCTTACTTTACTAAGTGATTATTGGCCGCAAGAGCGGATCAAGACAACGCGCTTAGCTTTTATGATAGTGAGTTTGATAAATGTGATAATGTTGCTTGTGACAATGCACTTCCTTGCGGATTATTATGTGCGAACTATGTTTATTTATGGCTTTTATTACTTTATGTTGGGTTTAGCTTGGATCTATCTTAACTTACATATACTACGTCGTTGGTTTGACCTTTCCTGGCAATATGATGCTATTCAAAACAATAATAAAGCAGCTTTAGTTACGGTTTTAGCTGTAGAAATCGGCGCAACAATTCTTTATTGCGGAACCAGTATCGGCGATGGTCCGGGGGTTGGTTGCGTGATTTTTACTCTCCTTTTAGGTTTAGGTGTTTGGCTGGTTTTGTGTTTTATAATCGGTAAATTGACCGACATTTTTGAAAGGATAACTGTTGAGCGCGATGTAGACTGTGCTATCCGTTTTGGGGCATTCTTGATTGCTGCCGGAATTATCTTAGGACGAGCTTGCGCCGGAAATTGGACATCCTATAATGCTACGATTTATGAGTTCTTGGTAATGTGGCCTTTGATTCCGCTGGTGGCGGCTTTTATAATCGGGGAAACTCAATATTTCAATAAAGAAAAAGACCCAATATATGAAAACGAAGAAAACAACTTATCCCCTAAAATCAGTATGCTTTATGGCTTATTATTAATTGTTTTAGCCATCGTCATTGTTATCTTGTTGCCACCGTTACCCGGTAATCATATGCAACTACATTTTGCCTATATCGCTGTAGCCAAGATAATAGGTTCAATATGGATTTAGGTATTAAACTGAGTTTAATACCGCCAAAGCTGTATCCCGCTTATAAAACCGCAGTAATTTTTAAAGCTTTTAAATGGGACCCTCAGGTGGAAGACATCAACACCGTAGCTCGTTATAGCCTACTGGTCAGTAAAAAGACAGTTGATGATTTGCAGGAAAAGGCAGAAATACTGACCACAGAAGTCTTACAACTGGAAAAAGCTTTGTTAAAGAAGCCGGAACTGATTTCTGAGCTCGGTTTGCCAAAGAAGGTCTTAAACAAAATTTCTCGAATTAGAAGCGACAAGGAAAATGATGTCAGATTGATGCGGTTTGATTTTCATCCCACAGCGGAAGGTTGGCGTTTATCGGAAGTAAATTCTGATGTACCAGCCGGCTTGGCAGAAAACTCAGCTTTGCCGAAGATTACCCAAGCCATGTTTCCTCAGGGGGAATTAGGGAGAAATGTTGTTGAAAGCCTGGGTCAAGCTTTCAAAAAACGGCTAGGGGGAAAGGCTAATATTGCTTTAATTCATGCCACGGCTTACGCTGATGATCGCCAAATTGCCTGTTGTGTAGCTGACTATTTTAATCAAATTGGACTGCATAGTAGTTTGGTGGCACCAAATCATATTGACTGGCGCCAGCGTCATGCCTATCTCGCTGGTAGCGAATTGCGCTTTGATGGCATCTATCGCCACTTCCCCTTTGAATGGTTAGCCCAGTTGAGCGACAAAGCCCAATGGTTGGGTTACTATGACAGTTTGACCCCGGCTTGTAATCCGGCAATTGCGATTTTATCTCAGTCCAAAAGACTACCCTTACTGTGGGATAAACTACAACTCGATGTACCGGGGTGGCGAACCATGTTACCGGAAACAAAAGCGCTTGAAAAAAAGGCCGGCCCGGGAATTTGGATTTACAAACCGGCATATGGCCGCGTTGGGGAAGGTATCAGCATTAATGAAGCTATATCGGAAAAAGAAAGAAAAAAGATTCTGAAAGCCGTAAAGTATCATAAGAAGTATTGGGTCCAACAACAGAAATTTAACAGTGAAGTTTTAGTGGGCGAAAACAATGAGCGCTTCCATTTGTGCCTAGGGGTGTATACCGTTTGCGGTAAAGCCGCCGGCTTCTATGGGCGCATCAGTGAGTATGCGCGCATTGATGAAAGAGCGCAAGATATTGCCGTACTAATCGGAGAATAAAACGGAGGTAGAGTGATGGATAGAAACTACGAGATATTTGAAATATGGGCGCCTAGTGACGGGCTTTGGTCACCCTGGGCAAAACCCATCCTATTCACTAATTTAAGAAAAGAAGAAGAACCTTTGAGTTATAAGACACCGGAGTGGCTTGCAGCTTTTGACCAACAAATGATGATTGTTCTCGATGTTGAAGGAGATAAAGGGGTCAAAACAGCTTTGGGCTTAGCCTTATTGGGTTATCGACCGGTTCCTTTATATAATGGCGCCTTAAATACCGAAGCCTATAGTGACAATGTGCAAGAAAAGTACAACATGGCGGTTGACCCAACTGCTATCTCCAAAGCTTTGTATAGCGGTAGTCGCGATTTGGCTTTGCTTCCGCTTTCCAGAAAAGCGCCACCGGTCTTCATGTTAGACTCGGCCCGTTTACCGCAAAAGATTTTATCGGGCACAATTTATGATAATCGCTGGACCATCTTTCCTCAAGATTTCCCCTCGGCTACTTTTTTGAAAAATCAGGGAATAAACAAAGTGCTGGTACGACAAGACAAAGTGAATGATGATCTTTTACATGTTCTCTATCGTTATAAAGAAAAAGGCTTGGAGATACTAACTTGCAGTAACAGTGGGGCCCAAAGAGAATACTTAATGCCGATTCCTCCGCGTTTTCGCCAAGTCGGCTATCGGGCGCAAGCTTTCCTGGGCTTAACCAGCAATTCCACCGGGGGCTTTGGGAAAAAAATTGCCATCGATATCAATTCGGGGTATCGCGGCGGCTAGATTAAACAGAAAATGCTATAATGCTTCGGGGCTTATAACTTATGAAGAAAAAAGTGGGTATAATAATCTTGATTGTCATAGTACTAATTGCGTTAGTTTTTTTGCTACAACAGTTTGGCGGAAAAAAACCGGGAAAAAAGCCAACTTGTCCCCTTGAAGTTGAACTCTGTTAAGCGCGGAAGAAATTTCGCGCTTTATTTTATAGTAAAGATATTCTTGTGGTAATCAAGAAGGCCGTCTTTTTTCAGTTTCATTAAAACTGCCGAAAGAGCAGAACGATCAACAAAAAGATAGTCGGCTAATTGTTCGCGGTTTAGTGGTAAAGTGATAGTCGAGCTTTTTTGTCTTTGTTTCTGTTGATAAAGGTAAGCCAGCAGTTTATCGCGGGTTTTTCGTTGTGCGGCTGTTACTAAACGGAAGTTCATAGTCATTACTTTTTCCGCTAAAAGTTGCGCCAAGTTAGCCATTAACAGCGGGTAATAAACCGAATTGTTACGCGTGATTAAATCTTGATAAGCCAAATAGAAAACCCGACAGTCCTTTATCGCCCGGATACTGAAAGGCGACTCAGCAATACCAGCGGCAACCAGGGCTTCACCAAAACTCTGGGGCGGAAAGATTTCGTTGACGATGTTACTGTAGCCGGATTCATCAATGTTATAAACCAGTAAACTGCCAGATAGTAAGATGCCGATGTTAGGCATGTTGTCACCACATTGAAGCAGGATATCATTCTTCTGGTAATTTCGATAACTGTGGGAAAATGCTGATAAAAAATCACGGAGTTGAGCTTCACTAAAATTATGAAATAGAGGGTGCTGTAATAAAAGGTGAATTGACATATTTATCTTTCGTTGTAAATACAACCGACTCCTAAGCGCTTTAATTATACAATAAAAAAGTAAAAGGAGGATATTTTTATGAAAAAGCAGATACAATTTATCAGCCAGACCGCTCTTATGTTGGCTTTACTGATAGTAGTACAAATGCTTACCCGGTCTTTACCGACTTATGTAACCGGATCCTTGGTGAATGCCCTACTCTTATTGAGCACCTTTTTGATTGGCTTAAACAGCGGTTTATTTATCGCCTTAACTTCACCTTTTTTGGCTTTCATATTGGGTATTGGACCGGCTTTTATTCAGATACTTTTCTTTGTAGCTATAGCTAATGCCATAATTGTCACTTTAGCTTGGCTGTTGGCGAAAAACAGTATCAGTTCTACTACCAAAACCGCCAGAATCAAAAGTAGCGGCGGTTTAGCTATCGCTTCACTGGCTAAGATGACTTTCTTATGGCTGGGTTTAGTGAAGTTTGCCTTGCCTTTAATACCCGGCTTAAAAGAAGGGCAAATCAAAGTGATCAGCGCTAGCTTCAGTTGGCCACAACTTATAACGGCTTTAATCGGCAGTGGCTTGGCTTTGTTTCTTGTGCCCATGCTAAAAAAGGCCCTGAAGAAATAGCAAATATTAGGAAAGTTTGATGCTATACTTTAGTTAGAGAAATAAGGAGATTGGCTATGAAATGGGTATGCAAATTGTGTGGTTATGTTTACGATGGAGAAATCCCTTTTGAAAGTTTACCGGAAGACTGGGTCTGCCCGCTGTGCGGCGCTGAAAAAAGCGAGTTTATTCAAGAATAAACAATAACGCGAAACTTACAAAGCAGGAAGCAAAGACTTTGATTAGGCTTTTATCGGTTATCGTTGTTGCTTCCTTTTTGTTGGGCAGGATACATTTGCCTGTCAGCATAAAGCGGAAAATAGTATAATTATATTGAGGAAAATATATGAAAAACTTACTGATAGTGGTAGACATGATTAACGGTTTTATCAATGAAGGTAATCTGCATGATAAGGAAATTGCCAATATCATACCGGCTTGCGCCAATCATATCGCGGAGTTTCTGGCTAACAAAGATGACGTCATTGCTTTTTGTGATAACCATCAACCAGACAGTAAAGAATTCACAGTTTTCCCAGTGCATTGTTTAACAACTAGTAGTGAAAGTGAATTGGTTGCTGAGTTGCAGGACTTTCAAGATGAGATGGTGGTAATTGCGAAAAACTCAACTAACGGATTTTTTGCGCCGGGCTTTGCGCCTTATAAAGAACGCTTAAATGAATATGAAAAGATCCTTATCGTGGGCTGTTGTAGTGACATCTGTGTCTTACAATTGGCTTTGAGTTTACGGGCTTACTGTAATGAGTTCAACTATGATTGTGTCATCATTGTTGATACAGCAGCCTGTGAAACCTTTGAAATACCGGGACACTTACGTCAGGACTACAATGAATTTGCCTATAACTTAATGGCAGCCAGCGGTATTACTTTAGTGAATAGATAATTATCGAGGTAAAAAAGATGAACGAAAAAGACTTGATGTTATTGACTGATTATTATGAATTGACGATGGCTTTTGCCTACTTTCAGGAAGGTAAACAAAAGGAAATTGCTTACTTTGATATGTTTACCCGCAAAGCACCGGATGGTGGCGGTTATTTGGTATTCAACGGTTTACAGCGTTTTATCGACTTCGTAGTAAATTTCAAATTTACGGAAGAACAGTTAGCCTACATCCAAAAGAACAACAGCTTTACTGAAGAATTCATCGCTTACCTGAGAAATATGAAATTGAACATCGATGTTTGGTCACTACCGGAAGGAGCGGTAGCTTTTCCAAATGAGCCTTTGATGTGTGTGCGTGGCAATTGGATAGAAGCCCAAATTGTGGAAACTATATTACTGGTATCGGTAAACTATGCGACTTTGATTGCCACTAAAGCCAGCCGTATTGCCGGAGCAGCCAAGGGGCGTGGAGTTTTGGAGTTTGGTGCCAGAAGAGCCCAAGGGGCTGTAGCCGCGCTTGAAGGAGCCAGGGCAGCGATTATCGCCGGTTGTATTGCCAGTTCAAATACCTTAGCCGGGTTTAAATATGATATACCGGTCGCCGGAACCATGGCGCATAGCTACATCCAACTCTACGACGATGAATATCAAGCTTTCTTAACCTTTGCGAAACATCAACCGCATAATTGTACTTTCTTGGTTGATACCTACGATTCTTTAAAAAGCGGCGTACCTAATGCCATTAGAGTGGCTAAGGAGTACTTGGAGCCTAAGGGCTACAAACTGAAAGCTATCCGCTTAGATAGCGGCGACTTGGCTTACTTGGCGAAGAATGCCAGAAAACTCTTGGATGCAGCCGGTTTGTCTGATGTTAAAATTATGGTCAGCAATTCACTCAACGAATTTTTGATTGAAGACTTGTTGAACCAAGGGGCACCCATCGATTTGTTTGGCGTCGGTGAGAACCTGATTACCGCTGCTTCTAATCCGGTATTAGGTGGGATTTATAAGGTAGTGGCTTATGAGAAAGATGGTAAGATCGTTCCAACCATCAAAATCAGTGACAATGTTGAAAAAGTTACGACCCCGGGCTACAAGAAAGTCTATCGTTTCTATGACCGGGAGAATAAGGCAATTGCCGATTTGATTGCCTTGGCGGATGAAGTGATACCCTTGGAAGGTTATGAACTCTTTGACCCGGTTTCACCGTGGAAACGTAAATATATCAAGAATTACACAGTCAAAGCTTTACATCAGGAAATCTTTGTCCAGGGGCAACTAGTGTATGAAGCACCATCCACTTTAGAAGTGGCTAGCTACCACAAAGCCGAGTTAGCGACGTTGTGGGATGAAGTCAAGCGTCTGCGTAATCCTCATAACTACTATGTCGATTTATCGCAGCAGCTCTTTGACATGAAAAACGATTTAATTGCCTATCATCGGGCAAAAAACCAAGAGAAATAGGAGGTAAAGTGATGTCCCAAGTCAGTAATATTGTCGAAGATAAAAGTTTAACCTACTACCAACAATTAACGGCTTTAGCTCGTTTAGGGGAAAGTACGGATGACACGATTAAGTACAACCCTTTGTATCGCCATGCGGTGGCTGAGCATTTACTTTGTGATCTCAATGAAGGCTTGCTGCCTTATCGGCCGCGCTATATTATTCCGCGTTATGAACTATTAATGGAGAAAGGCAGTGAGTTTTTAGGCATCACTAAACCCACAGATATCTGGGAAGCGACAGCCGCCTTGTTGATTATGTATCACCATGTTCCTTCGATCACCACCTTTCCGGTGTGGTTGGGCAATCTCGATGCTTTACTTGAGCCTTTCATTGATGATGAAAGCGAAGCGCGAAAAGCAATCAGATTGTTTTTAGCACATATTGATAAAACGCTTCCTGATTCCTTTGTCCATGGAGACCTCGGACCTAAAGCCACTAAAGCCGGTGCAATTATTATAGAATTGACCCAAGAGATGCAGCTGGCTGTTCCCAATTTGACTTTGAAGTACGACAAAGATCTTACCGAAAAAGACTTCGCGCAAAAGGCAATGAGGTGCATGTTGTTGTCAGCTAAACCGAGTTTCGCCAACCACAAGATGTTCACAGCCGATTACGGGGATTACGCTATCGCTTCCTGCTATAACGGTTTTATCAATGGAGGTGGCGGTTATACCCTACCACGGATGATCTTGGCGCATATCGCCCAAAAAGCGCTTTCTGTCGCCCATTTCATGCAGGAGATATTACCACACTATGTGGCTTTACAATTGGAATACATGGATCAACGTATTGCGTATTTGGTAGAGAAAGCGGCTTTCTTTAAGTCAAATTTCTTAGTTACCGAAGGCTTTGTTGATCGTCAGCTCTTTGTCGGCATGTTTGGTATTGTCGGCTTGGCGGAGTGTTGTAACAATCTGTTAGGGATTACAGACAAAGCTCAAGGTTTCGGACATAACCAAGAAGCTGATGATTTGGGGGTAGCAATTCTCGATAAAATTGAAGAACTTCTAGAAGCCCACAAAGCACCCTATAGTGAAGGAAATAACGATCGCTACTATCTGCACGCTCAAGTAGGTATTGATACCGATGGTATTACCGCAGCTCCCGGTTGTCGGATACCAATCGGTTTTGAACCACCTTTTGCCCAACAGTTAAAACACAGCACGCGTTATCATAAACTTTTCAGAACCGGTATCGGCGATGTCTTCAGTTTTGATCGGACGTGGCTGAACGCTTTAGATGCGCTGAATGATGTCATCGATGGGGCTTTCGCCAATGGGGTCCGCTATATTTCCGGTTACTTACAAGATGGTGATTTAATCAGAGTTACCGGCTACTTAGTCAAAAAAAGTGAAGTAGCTAAATTGGATGCCGGTCAAGCCAGCTTAAACCAAGTGACGGTGTTTGGTAAAGGGGCGCGCGACGGGGCTAAAGCTTTCCAACGCAGTGTAAATCATGAAAGCCGTGATTAATCATATCATTGAATTTTCTAATGTTGATGGCCCGGGAAATCGCCTGGCCATCTTTTTTCAGTCTTGTTGTTTTAAGTGTCTGTATTGTCACAATCCTGAGACGATTAGGCTCTGCGATAATTGTGGCGACTGTATCGCCGCTTGTCCAAAGTCAGCCTTAAGTTTAGTTGACGGCCTTATCAAACATGATGAAAAAAGTTGTGTACGTTGTGACGCGTGCATTTTAGCTTGCGAAAAGCTAGCTGATCCTCGGGTCAAAAATTATGAACTGTCGGAGGTGTTAGAGATAATTAAGGCCAATAAAGATTATATTCGCGGGATAACGGTAAGCGGTGGCGAGCCGTTGTTGTATTGTGAGTTTATCACGGCTTTGTTTAAAGAAACCCAAGCTTTAGGTTTGACTTGTCTGTTGGATACTAACGGTAACTACGACTTCATCCAACTACAAGAGCTGTTGTTGTATTGCGATGGGGTGATGTTGGATGTCAAAGGCGTCGCTGATGAGTATCACCGGTTTTTGACCGCTTGTACTAACGAAAGAGTACTAAAGAGTTTGGATTATCTGTTGGAAATAGCTAAATTATATGAAGTGAGAACGGTCTTACTTCCGGGACAAATAGAGCAAAATAAAGAAACCATACGCTATGTTGTGGCAAAATTGAACAATCGTTGTCGCTATAAGTTGATTAAATATCGGCCCTATGGTGTCAGAGAAGCCGGGCTACAAACTTATGGTAAGCAGGTGCTTAATGAAGCAGAATTTACCGAATTGGTAGATTATGCCAAGTCCTTAAATGCGGAGAATTTGGTATTAATTTAGTATCAAAATTAGGATTGTAAGTCATTGTGTGAAATCGCTTTTTATGAGTAATCTCATTGACGGAAGAGCCTATTATTGATAGAATTAGGTTGACTTAAAAGTCACTTAAATGGAGGAGAAATAATGAAAAAGGTTTTTGCTTTGTTATTGGTACTCGCCTTGGTTCTGGGAGCTGTTGGTTGTAAAAAAGAAGAAGCTGGCGGAAAAATAACAATAGGATTCGTTACCGACGTTGGCGGGATAAATGATAAATCATTTAACCAATCTAGTTGGGAAGGAATTGTTAAGTTCGGAACAGAAAACGGTTTGGCAGTTGATAAAGAAATCAAATTCATCCAATCAGCAACTGATGCTGACTTAGTACCTAACTTGACGATTTTAGCTGAAGAAGGTTTCGAATTGATTATTGGTGCCGGATACAAATTCGAAGGTGCTGTAAAAGAAGTATCGGAAAAATATCCTAACCAAAAAATGCTGATTATTGATGTCGGCGGCTTAGAAGGAGCCAATGTTCAACAAGCTGTTTTTGCGGAGCACGAAGGATCTTTCTTGGTGGGTGTTGTTGCCGGTATGGCAGCCAAAGAAAAAGGGCATAAGAAAGTTGGTTACATTGTAGGGTTTGAAGGTGGAATCATGGAAAAATTCTTTGCCGGTTTCGAAGCTGGTGTCAAAGAAGTTTATCCAGAATGTGAAATTCTCTATGAAGTTGCTTATAGCTTCAATGATGACTCAATCGGTAAAACTATTGCCACTAAAATGTACAATTCCGGAGCTTACATAATTTATCATGCTGCCGGTGGAACGGGATTTGGCGTTATTACCGAAGCCGCAGAACGTCGTAAGAATGGTCAAGATGTTTGGGCAATTGGTGTCGATTCTGACCAATATCCTTATGGTTTCTATGATGATGCTAAAACTAAATCATCAGTATTAACTTCGATGTTGAAGAGAGTTGATGTTGCTGCTTACAATGCTTGTAAAGAGGTTAAAGATGGAACTTTCAAGGGTGGTACTGTTGTTTATAATTTAGCTAAGAATGGTGTTGGTATTCCTACAGAAAACCCGAACTTTAAAGAATTTACTTCGGATTTCGATACCGCACTCAAAACTTATACCGAAAAAATCATTAAGGGCGAGATTGTAGTTCCTGAGATCAGCCCCAGCAGAAAATAAGCTAGATTTAGCTGTAAATTATTAAGTGAAAGCTCTGTATTGAACAGAGCTTTTTTTGTTTTAAATAGTCCCTTTTATGAGTATAATATTAACAAAAGGGGCAGAATATGATATATGCAATAGAGATGCTCAATATCACTAAAGATTTTCCGGGGATACGAGCAAATGATAATGTTACTCTAAGAATTGAAAAGGGGAAAATTCACGCAATATTGGGAGAGAATGGTGCCGGCAAATCGACTATCATGTCCATACTTTTTGGTTTATATCAACCATCCAGTGGCAGAATTATAGTTAATGGCAAGGAAGTTGTCGTCAGCAATCCCAATGTGGCAAACAACCTGGGAATCGGGATGGTCCATCAACACTTTAAGTTGATTGAAAACTACACAGTAACGGAGAATATAATCTTGGGTTCCGAGCCAAGAACGGTTTTTCACACAATCAATATGAAGAAAGCCATTGCCCGGGTTAAAGAAATATCCGAGAAGTATGGGCTGAATGTTGATCCGACAGCTAAAATCCAAGATATTGGCGTTGGCATGCAACAACGGGTGGAAATATTGAAGATGCTTTATCGGGATTCCGATATTCTGATTTTCGATGAACCCACGGCGGTATTGACGCCGCAAGAAATCCATGAATTGATGGATATCATGAAGAGTATGGCCGCCGAAGGTAAGACCATTCTGCTAATTACCCATAAGCTCAACGAAATCAAAGAGGTGGCAGATATCTGTTCGGTTTTACGTAAAGGGAAACTCGTAGGAACGGTTAAGGTCAAAGATATCAATGAAGCGCAGATGGCGGAAATGATGGTTGGGCGCAAGATAAATTTTGAACTGGATAAAAACGACATCAAGCTGGGAAATGTTGTCTTGTCAATAAAGAATCTGAATGTGAAAAATGCTGTTGGTTTACTGGCAGTGAAAGACTTCTCCTTAGAAGTTCGCGGTGGGGAGATTGTCGGTCTAGCTGGCATCGACGGCAATGGACAAACCGAGTTGGTATATGCCTTGACTGGTCTGCGCAAGATTGAATCAGGGACAATCGAGCTAAACGGTGAGGATATTACGACCGTACCCACCAAAAAACGGCTGGCTAAAGGGATGTCTCATGTACCGGAAGACCGCCATCGCCACGGTTTAGTATTAGATTTTACTTTAGAAAACAACTTCATTATTCATAACTATGATGAAAATCCTTACAGCAAAAGCGGCATTCTTCAGCCTTCCATTATTAGTAAACACGCCGATGATTTGATTATGCAGTTTGATATCCGCAGCGGACAAGGAAGAGAATCGATAACCAGAACGATGTCGGGGGGGAATCAACAAAAAGCAATAATCGCCCGAGAGATCGATCGTTCATCGGATTTACTGGTTGTTGTACAACCGACCAGAGGTCTGGATGTCGGCGCTATCGAATACATTCACGGTAGAATACTACAGGAACGCGATGCCGGGAAAGCTATACTTTTAGTGTCTTTGGAGCTTGATGAGGTTATGC
Source organism: uncultured Erysipelotrichaceae bacterium (assembly GCA_964622375.1). GTDB lineage: Bacteria > Bacillota_I > Bacilli_A > Erysipelotrichales > Erysipelotrichaceae > CAZUQA01. The sequence continues at coordinate 35,497 of CAZUQA010000036.1, forward strand.
AACTATCGGATCGCATCGCCGTTATTCACAAAGGACAATTAACCGGTTTGATGGCTGGGGCAGGTGCTGATGAAAATGAAATTGGCTTAATGATGTCCGGGGCTTTGAGAAAAATCGCAGGTGAATTATGAAAAAGAATAAAGCAATGATGGTATCGCTAGTAGCGGTTTTGTTAGGCTTGATGTTAGGTTTTGTTGTCGCGATATTGACTGGTAGGAATCCTCTGAATATGCTGTATGCCATACTGCGATCGCTTACCGGTTTTGATTTTTCCAAATCACGCCTTACTTTCAATGTAATATTTATCTTAAACTGGTTTGTTGACTGTGTGCCTTTAATCCTTACCGGTTTATCAGTCGCTTTTGCTTATCGCACCGGTTTATTTAATATCGGTGCCGAAGGGCAATACATGATCGGCTCAACGGTGGCAGCTGCTGTAGCTTTATATGTTAAAGCCCCACCGCTTATTCATGTGACGCTTTGTATCCTGGCTGCCATGTTAGCCGGAGCCCTTTGGGGAGCGATTCCCGGTTTATTAAAAGCGACACGGAATATCCATGAAGTTGTTATTTGTATAATGATGAATTACATCGGTTGGTATGTGTCAAACTGGTTGGTACGGGGTTACATGCCGATTTATAAAGTGACCAATGATCGGACGATCGAAATTCCTTCAACCGCCAGAATCGAACGCGTCTTCGCTAACTCACCCTCGCAGTTTAACTGGGGCTTTGTCGTAGTGATAATTGCCATTATTCTTTTTTGGTTTATTATCGAAAAGACAACTTTTGGTTATTCTTTAAAGGCGACGGGCTTTAATAAAGATGCAGCGAATTTTGCCGGTATGAAAGTTAAGCGGAATATTGTTTACTCCATGATGATTTCCGGAGCGATAGCTGGTAGTGTTGGCGCTTTACTGATATTAGGGATTTTTAGGTATGGCCGGATATTTACCATGTTTGACAACTATGGTTTTACCGGGATACCGGTAGCTTTAGTCGGTGCCGCTAATGCCTGGGGTGTAGCCTTAGCCGGGATGCTGTTTGGCTTGCTAAAAGCTTGTAGTAACAGCTTCCAACTATTTGGTATACCGAAGGAAATATCAGAGTTAATTCAAGCTTCCATAATATTCTTAGTGGCTATTCAATACGGCATTATTTATGTTCTTGACAAACTAAAGAAGAACAAGAATGAAGTAGTTGAAGTGCTAGGGGAAGGAGAACGCGACTGATGAAACTGATTATCGAAATGTGTCCGATTGCTTTAATACTGGCAACCCCGCTAATCATCGCCGGTTTAGGCGGCTTTTGGGCGGAACGCTCCGGCGTCGTAAACATTGCCTTGGAGGGTATTATGGTGATGGGTGGTTTTGCCGGAGCCGGTTTCTTATATGTTTTTAGTGTAGGCAAAGTACCGGGGGCGCTTTGGCTTTCCTTGTTATTGGCGATTGTTGTCGGCATGATTTTTAGCACTTTGTTGGGATTTGCCGCTATCCACATGAAGTCGGATCAGACTATTACCGGAACTTCACTTAACATTATGGCTGGCGGTTTGGCAATTTATCTCTGCGAAATCATCTTTGGCGCAAAAAATACACCGGCGTATTCTTTAAATGCGGCTTTTAATCGGATTTCTGTACCTGTTCTTAAAGATATTCCCGTCGTCGGTGAGATACTTTTCACCGACAACTATCCGACTTTATATATCGCTGTTGGCTTGGTATTGTTGACCTGGTTTGTCGCATACAAGACACCGTTTGGCATTCATTTGCGTTCTTGCGGTGAATATCCGCAAGCTAGTGCTTCTATGGGGATTTCTGTCACCAAGATGCGTTGGATCGGGGTAATCCTTTCCGGGGCGCTGGCTAGTTTCGCCGGAGCGGTTTCTGTGATCACAAACTCCCAAAGTTTCTATGCCGGGTCCATTCATGGGTTAGGTTTTATTGCGATTGCCACTTTGATTTTTGGCCGCTGGAATCCTTGGGGAATTTTGGGGGCGGGGTTGTTCTTTGGCTTTTCACAAACCCTGGGCTACTATTCGACGACTATACCGTTCTTTCTTAGTTGGCCGGGTGAGTTTTTTGCGGCTTTTCCCTATATCACGACCGTGATAGTGTTAATCCTTACCAGCGGTAAAACGGTTGGTCCGAAAGCTGCCGGCCAAATTTACGACGCCGGTAAACGTTAGGGATAATAGAGTATGACGATAAAAGGAGACCAGTGATGGACAATGCGGAAAAGATCAAACTAGGTCGTCAATTCACCAAATTCGATGATGATCCCGCTTATAAATCTGATCAGGAGTTGAATTTACCACAACCGCCTTTAGTGAAAGCGGCGATGACAAAAAATCAAATTGATTTACCCATGAACTTTGAGGATTTAAACCTCAACAATGACGTGCTTTCCCTGCTCTATAATCGGGAAAGCCATCGCATTTACAGTCAAAAAGAAATGAGCTTATTGGAGCTGTCTTTCTTATTGTGGGCTACTCAGGGCATCAAGGAAATACGTGGTAACAACTATGCGACCATTAGAACCGTACCCTGTGGCGGTGCCCGCCATGAGTTTGAGACTTACCTGATAGTAAAAAACATTAAAGGATTAGTACGTGGTATTTATCATTATTTACCAATGGAAGATGCCATTGAATTACTACAAGAGCTAGAAGATACCGACAAAAAGGTAAGTGAAGCTCTGATGGGTCAAGCTTGGGCCAGTAAAGCCAATGTCGTATTTTTGTGGTCTTTGGTGCCTTATCGTGCTGAGTGGCGCTATGGGATTTTTGCCCATCGGGTGATGATGATGGACATCGGCCATGTTGGGGAGAACCTCTATTTAGCTTGCGAGGCTTTAGGTTTAGGAACCTGTGGGGTTGGGGCTTTTGATCGAACTGTTTGTGATGGCCTTATCGGCTTAGAGGGGACAGAAGAGTATACGGTATACGCCTCGCCGGTAGGAACCATCAACAAAAGTGCTAAAGAAAAAACAGCGCTGTCTCTCAAACAGAAAAGACAAACGCTGGAGTAGAGATAAATATTACAATTGAAGACTAGACTAAGTCTTCTTTTTTTAAGGCGAAGATGGTAGTTATATTTTTCTGGATTTTTTTTGAAATAATGTTGATGATCAGCTCTTCAATAGCCGAGATTAAACCGACGGCTGCTAAATAGATAGTCGGCAGCTTGAAGTCAAAAATGAAGCACAAAAAAGGAAAACAGAAAACCGAGAAACCGGCTAATTTATTAGCGTAGGAGTGGAGAAAAGCAAATTCCTGGAATTTAATGTAGCCGACAAGTAAAGAGGCTAAACGGATGACTACCACAATGGCAATAGCGGCTATCAACCAGGCTTGCCAATCGAGGTAGGGATAAACGACAATAAAGACAATTGCGAAAAATGTTAAGTCAGCGATACTGTCCAGTGTAGCGCCAAAGTGACTGATGACATTGAAACGTCGCGCTAAATAGCCATCTAAAAGATCACTGGCACCGGCTAAAGCGTAGACAACAAAGAAAACTAATGAAAACGGTGGCAGAAACAAAAGAAAGAGCGCACAAATGACCCTTATTCCGGTTACTAGATTGGGTAAACTACTTTTGAAATTCCTGCTCATTGTTTGCGCTCCTAAAGAACTGCTTTATTGTTGGACTAATTATACTACTATTATTAGGGCGATTATCTCACATTTATCAGACAATTAAAAGTCGTTGTAAGTTTTCATTAAGGCTTTAGCTTGCGTTAAAAATGAATATTGCTTATAATGGGCTTACTTTAAGGAAAAGCTATGGCGAAAAATTCTCGGAGACTGAAAATCGGCAATATCTTGGTAACCTTGGTCGTCTTGACTATATCAGGGTATTTTCTCTATCAAGCCGGTAGTGACATCGTATCGACGCTTAAACTGACCAGCCAGGTTAAAGACAGTCAGAAACAAATTGAACTACTGGAAGAAGAGAATAAAATGTTAATTAACCAGAAAAATAAACTACAGGACCCGGAGTACATAAAAAGTTATGCTCGGGGGGCTTACATGTTATCGAAGAATGGGGAACAGATATTCCACATCCGCGGTGATGAATAAAGAAAGACTTGAGTAAAGTCTTTTTATTTGGTATAAGCGAAAACCTGGGAAGAATTGTCAATCAAGGTAATGACAATAACAGAATAAGGTTGTTCGCTGATGTAAAGCGGAGTGATGAAAGCCAAATACTCTGACCATTGTTCAAAAGCAACGTCAATCAGATCAATACGCTGCCGTTGCAGACTATCTGTGTTGAAGTAAGGGATATGGTAAAGCGGGGCACTGATACTCATTTTGGCAATCAACTGACTGTTGACTTGCGGGATTTCGTATTCATAAGCCGCTAATAATTCCAAGGTGTTGATAAAGCTCGGGAAAATCGCCACGGAGTAATCTAAAGCTAAGTTGCCTGAGGAGAAACTCAAATAACAAACCGGCAGACCGGAGTTTTGGTAGATAGCTGCAGTATCCAAACGGTATAAATCAGTTTCTAAGGCAGAAAGTAATTTAGCGGTTTTTTCCTGAGAACCGACGATTTTTCTGCCACCGCTATGGAGCGAATCGTCAATAGAAACCAACAACCAATCTTTCTCAGTGCGCTGGTTTAATAAGGGCTGGTAAGAAGCTAACCAAATCTTATTATCCAAAATCTCATAATAAAAACTATAAGGGAGGAAAGCTTCGGATACACCATAGCGTCTTTTATAATTGAAAACCGCTCTTTGGTAGTTAAGATACAGGGTGAATTGCGAATGTTGCGGATTTAGCCGATAATTGATGAGCTGGGTTTGTAGTTGCGTAAATTCGCTGATGACTTTTTGTTGCTTGATAATAAGGTAGTCAGGGTGACCCGGGTCATCTTTGAAGATTGAAGCCAGGAAGTCTTCTCGGACTTCGATATACAAGACGGTTTCCGGTTCCGGGACAAAGGCCTCATAGCCGAAACCCCCGCTTAGCCGGATGGTTGTTAGGGCGATAATAATAGCCAGGATATAGACAACGAAGATCTTCAAAGGGCGAAAGAGATTTTTAAAGCCGCGGGTTGCCAACATTCTGATAGACAAGAATACCAGTAAAGCCAAGATAATCGCAAACAGATAAGTAAACCAGGGGCGAAAGTTCAAGTTGGAAGTAGTCAAGTAACTTAAAAGAAAGACATTGAAAGTGAAGACATAACTCATCAAAGGATAGATCATTCTGGAAGTTGAAGCATCGGCACTCTTTTCCGGTTTGCGACTGTAAAACAGCACAGAAGCCAATATCGGTACCAGCAGTAAAGCGAGTAAATAGATGACAAAGATATAAAGTGGGGTAGCACTGAGCCAAGTATAAAAGATACTGAAAAGTGGGGAGATAAAAGCCAGTAAATAAAAATTCTCATAAGGGGGAAAACCCAGCAGGGTATTCTCCAGAAAGACGACGATAGCATAGTACAGTGATAAAGGTAAATTGATAAGAATTAAGGAAGCTAAGAAACTGTCGAAGCGATTGTTGCACTTTTGGATAATCAAAGTCACCAGATTATTGATGGTTAAGTAGAAGAGGACAATTTTTCCGTACATCAATAGATTTTCCCCCAAGAAAGGCGAGCCATAGAGATGAAGAGTAAATAGTCCACTGGCGACTGCTAAAGTTACCGGGAGTAAAGGAACAATGATGCCGATCAAGTAATTATGAATGAAGAGATCTTGCCTTTTTATCGGTAAAGCGAAGTAAAAATCACTGGAGTTTTTGGCATTAGTGAAGCTGAACAAGCCGATAGGAAAGACAAAACCCAAGACTAAAAGAACGGCGGCGATAGCGTAAAAGTAATCGTAGGTGCTTTCAAGGCTGTTATAGTTATTGTAAGTTGCTAATACGACCAGCGGAAAAACCAGGAAACAAAAAAGGAAGATGAAAATCATCCGACTTAAAAAACTACGCAAACGGAATTTGAAGTAGCGCCAAAGTTTGTCAGGGCGTCCCATGAGTTTGTGCTTCCATTTCAAACAGGAAGGAGTCCTTGAGATTTAGCGGTAGTTCATCGATAAAAATTGGCTCCAGGCTGTTTAGTTGCTTTATTATTTTTTTGCGCTCACCACGAACGATGAGAGTAATTACATGACCGTTTTTTTCAAAAGCCAACAAGGAAAACTTTGCGAAATCAGCTGGTGTTTTTTCGGTGGAAAATGATAATTGGAATTTGCTGATGTCAGTGCTGAGTTCAGCCGCTGAGCCGCTGAGTTTCATATGGCCGTCTTTGATTAAACCTAAAGAATCACAGATGTCGGTCAGCTCACTCAGATTATCGGAAGTGATGATGGTGGTTTGCCCAAAATTTTCTACATTGTCTTTCAAAACGGCAATAAGGCCGGCTTGTTGGCCGCTTTCTAAGCCGTCAAAGACCTCATCCAACAACAAGTACTTACAATTACAGGCTAACGCTAAAGCTAAAGCGGCTTGTTTTTTGGCGCCGGAAGAAAAGCGGTTGATTTTCTTTTTCTCATTAAGCTGGAAGAGTTCCAACATTTGACGATAGGTTTTATCATTAAAATCGGGGTAGAAAATCAAATAGAACTTCCGCATATCGGCGATAGTAGCTTGATTTAAAAAGAAGGGGTCATCACTGACCAGACGGATTTGTTGTTTCATCAGGGGGTTTTCATAGACCGCTTGCCCATCGATCTTTACGAAACCGCCATCGGCATGATAAATACCGGCAATTATCCGCAATACCGTCGATTTTCCGGAACCATCAGCACCCATTAAACCAAAAATCGTAGCGTTGGGGATGCGCAAAGACAGATTGTCTAGAACCGCTTTATCGTAGAAAGTTTTTTTAACATTGATTAGTTCAATCACGATTTCTCTCCCGCCACTATTATATAATACAACAATGATGAATTTATGCTATATTTAGTAAGGAAAAAAGAGGTAGGTTTATGAGTAAAAAACCTTTAGTGTTAGTAGTCATGGACGGTGTCGGTCTCAGTGACAGTAAGTGGGGCAATGCCGTAGAAAATAGTTATACACCAACTTTAGATCAGCTTATGGCAAGCTGTCCTAATTTGCGAATTAAAGCTCATGGTGGCGCTGTCGGCTTGCCGGGTGAAGATGATATGGGGAACTCCGAAGTGGGTCATAATGCCTTAGGTTGCGGCCAAATTTATGCGCAAGGTGCTAAACTGGTCAATCAATCGCTCAGTGATGCTAGCCTTTTCCATAGCGAAACTTGGAAAGCTTTGGTGGAAAACGCGAAAAACAGTTGCCTGCATTTTATCGGTTTACTCTCTGATGGCAATGTCCATTCCCATATTGATCACCTGTTGGCTTTATTGCGGCAGGCTAAAGAAGAAGGCTTGCCAAAAGTCAGAATTCACGCTTTGTTGGATGGTCGTGATGTTCCGGAAACTTCAGCCTTGATCTATGTTGCCCAATTGGAAGCGGTGTTAGCGGAGCTAAATGATGAGAGATTCGATTGTCAGGTGGCCAGTGGTGGTGGTCGCATGAAGCTTACTATGGATCGTTATCAAGCCGACTGGGGTATGGTGGAAGCCGGCTGGCAGCATCATGTCTTAGGACAAGGACGTCAGTTCTGCAGTATAACAGAAGCCATAGAAACGTATCGTCATGAATTAGGGCTTTCCGATCAAGATTTACCGGGCTTTGTGATTGCGGAAAATGGCGAGCCGGTGGGAAGAATAAGCGCTGGCGATTCGGTCATTCTGTTTAACTTTAGAGGGGATCGGGCTCTGGAAATCTCGCAAGCCTTTGATGATGAAGAGTTTACCAAGTTTGATCGCGGTAGTAGGCTCGATGTTATGTATGCCGGCATGTTGCAATATGATGGTGATTTGAAGATACCGCGACGCTATTTAGTGAGTCCCCCCAGTATAAAAAATACTTTGACGGAATATCTGGTCGCCCATAAAATCAAAGAGTACGCCATCAGCGAGACTCAGAAGTTTGGTCATGTCACCTATTTCTGGAACGGTAACCGGTCAGAGCCTTTCAGCAGTGAGTTGGAAAGCTGGCAGGAAATAAAATCGGACATGGTGCCCTTTGAGCAAAGACCATGGATGAAGGCTGCTGAGATATGTGACAGTTTAATTCCGGCTATTCTCAGTAAGGAATATGATTTTTTGCGCTGTAATTTCCCTAACGGTGACATGGTGGGCCATACCGGGGTATACCAAGCTACCTTGATTGGGGTGGAAGCTGTCGATTTGGCTTTAGCCCGTATCCTTAAAGCCGTCACTGAAGTCGGGGGTATCCTGATAGTGACAGCGGACCATGGCAATGCCGAAGAGATGTATGAAAAAAGTAAAAACCACGATGAACTGCCAAAACCTAAGACTGCCCATACCTTAAACGCCGTTCCTTTCATCATCTACGGTGCCGAAGTTAAAATAAAAGCCGGGGAATTTGGTTTGGCTAATGTCGCGCAGACAGTCGTCAAGTTGTTAAACTTACCGGAAAATCCGGCTTGGTTGGAAAGCATTATCGAATAATGGCTTTCTGTTAAGATTTTGTGCCGGCTATTTTAGTCAACGGCTCGATAATTTTCTTTTAGCTACAAAAAGCTGTTTGGTCAGTAGGGTAGTTTAACAAGGTAAAATGCTTGGCTTGCTAGGTGACCATTAATTCCTTTTACAACCGACGCTCAGAAGTCGAGCGCTATTGCCGGCTTGTGACTTACCGGCTATTAATCCCGGAGCTAAAGAAACGCAGTTGATCAGCGAACTTCGCGATTGCGACTTATGGTGCCAAGTTATTGAAGTTGCTTGCCGAGAATTACCCTTTTCTAAAACAAAAACAAGCACTAAGCTTAAATGAAGCAGCTGGCTTGTGTTATAATTTTCTTGAGGTAATGATGAAAAAAGGTTGTTTTATCGTATTTGAAGGACCGGACGGCAGTGGAAAATCCACAGTCTCACAAGCTGTATATGAAATCCTAAAAGCGGAAGAGTGGGATGTGGTTTTAACGCGAGAACCCGGGGGTAGCCGGATTGCCGAAGAAATTCGTAATTTGATTTTAAATCCGCAGAATACGGAAATGGACGCGCGGACCGAAGCTTTGCTTTATGCCGCCAGTCGTCGTCAACATTTAAAGGAAAAAGTTTTACCGGCTGTTGCCGGCGGTAAGATTGTCATCTGCGATCGTTTTGTAGATAGTTCTTTAGCTTATCAGGCATATGGCCGGGAAATCGGTTTGCAACCGGTGGTTGATATCAATGAATTCGCTATCGAAGGCTACCATCCTGATTTGACCATCTTTCTCAATATTGATGCCCAAACCGGTCTACAGCGTTTAGCTAATCGTAAAGAACTTGATCGTTTAGACCAAGAGAGTCTGGAATTTCACCAAAAGGTCTTTGCGGGTTACCAAGAGATTTTAGCCAATACCAAACAGAATTATGTCATCGTCGATGCCAGTCAAAGCGTAGAAGCCGTAGTAACAGCGTCGCTCCAGATCATCAAGGAGTTTGTTTCATGAATTATGCAACTTTCCAAGAAAGACAACCCTTAGCATTACAGGCTATCGCCAATAGTATCCGCAATCGACAGTTTGCCCATGCTTATATTTTATATGGCAGTGAAGGCGTGGAACTGCAGGAATATGGCGAGTTTTTGATTCAGAGTTTACTCTGTGAAAACCCGGTTAACGGTTTAGCTTGTGGCCTTTGCGGTAATTGTAGTCGCGTTGCCCGCGGGGTTTATGCCGATTTGGTGGTGCTTTCCGGCAGTGAGAAACGTATCGGTAAAGGTGAGATAATCCAATTGATTAACCAGTTGAATAAAACCGGCTTAGAAAGCAAAGGCTTAAAGTTTTACTTGATTAATGAAGTCGACAATGCGACCGTGGAGGCGCTGAACAGTTTGTTGAAGTTTTTAGAAGAACCGGGCAATGAATTGACTTATGCCATTCTGACGACCCACCAACTGGATAAAGTGTTGCCGACTATCACTTCCCGTTGTCTTAAAATACCTTTTTGGGGCTACCCAAAAGCCGAGTTGATTCAGAAGTCTTACGATATTGCCGGCGATAACAGCGCTTACTACCTGTTAAGCAACATCGCCAAAAACCCGGATCGGGCTTTAGCTTTGGAGAATAATGAAACTTTTAAGAAAGCCTTGCAACTGTTTCGTAGTTTTTTAGGCATTTATGATCAAGACAGCCATGAAGCTTTGGTCATTGTCCAAACCGCGGGCTTGAATGATAAAAAAAGCGACAAAGAGTTGTTGAGTTATTGGTTAGCCTTAAATATTCAGTTCTTTAAAGATATCAACTATACCACGGTACTGCCCAATGGTTGGTATCATGATTTATTGGATCGCTATAACAGCTACCATCAGCATAGTATGAAAATGTTGCCAATTTTCTTAGAGGCCTACGACCAACTAGAGCGTCCCTTGAATTTGAGTTTACTGGTCGAAAAAATGTTTTGGCAGTTAAAGGAGCTTACATCATGAGTGAAAACAATATGGAATATGTCATTGCCGTGCGCTTTAGAAACAGCAGGAAAGCTTACACTTTCGGCACCAAGATTATCGATCTGAAAAACGGTGATAAGGTAGTTGTGGAAAGCATCCACGGCTATGAGTTGGCGGAAGTTGTCAGCGAACCCAAGCCGCTAGGCGCGGCTAAAGTGATCGGTGAGTTAAAAACTATCGTACGTAAAGCCAACAACAATGATATAAAAAATGCCGCTGATAATATCGAGGCGGCAAAATATGCGCGTCAGGTTTGTGAGAAGAGCATCGAAAAATTGGGTTTAGAAATGAACCTGATTGACGTCGGCTACACTTTAGACAGAACCAAGGTGGTCTTTGTCTATGTTGCCGACGAAAGGGTGGATTTTCGGGAGTTATTAAAGGAACTGTCCAGTGCTTTGCGGTGTCGCATCGAAATGCGGCAGGTAGGACCACGAGATAAAGCGAAGATGATTGGTGGTATCGGTAATTGCGGTAATGAAACCTGTTGTTCGCGTTTCATGCGGGATTTCGATGTAATCTCCATCAATATGGCAAAGAACCAACTTTTAGCTTTAAATATTCAAAAGCTATCAGGACAGTGCGGCAAGCTGATGTGTTGCTTAAAAAATGAAGATGATATTTATAGCGAGTTACGTAAAGGCTTACCAAAACTAAACTCGCAAATCAAATACAAAGACAAGATTTATCGCTTAACCGGAATTAATTTTTTAATCGATCAGGTGCGCTTAGACTCACGCGAGGAGTCCTTAATTATCAAAGTCGCGGATTTACGTGAATTAATTAAGCTGACCAGTACCGTCGAAGTCATTGAGGAAGATGATAATGCAGAGGCAGTCGAGTTTTCAGAATGATCAGCCGACTTTGTTTTTAGTCGCCACCCCCATTGGCAACCTTAGTGAAATGACGCCACGGGCTATTGACATCCTCAAAAAGGTTGAAGTGATAGCCTGTGAAGATACGCGCAATACGGTAAAACTATTGAGCCATTTTCAAATCAAAACGCATTTGATCGCTCACCATCGTTTTAACGAAGCGGACTCCAGCGCCGGAATAATTAAGCTGTTAGCTGAAGGAAAAGATGTCGCCTTAGTCAGTGATGCTGGCTTTCCTTTGGTCTGTGATCCCGGAGCTTTACTGGCGCAAGAAGTGATGAAAGCCGGCTACAATGTTGTCGTGGTTAATGGCAGTTCAGCGCTGCTGAGTGGCTTAGTAGCCAGCGGTTTAAATATCAACCCTTTTTACTTTCATGGCTACTTGACTCATGATGATAATAGCGCCAGAAAACAACTGCAAGATCTGGCTCATTACCCGATGACTTTGGTTTTCTATGAAGCCGTACATCGTTTACGTCGCAGTTTGGAAATGATGTTGGAAATCTTCGGTAATCGGCAAATCTGTGTGGCTCGGGAGTTGACAAAGATTTATGAGGAGTACGCTCGGGGTAGCATTACGGAGATCTTGAATATCAGCGATGAAATGAAAGGGGAGTTTGTCATTATCGTCGCCGGTAAAGAAGATAATCCCCCGGATATCGCTTTGCCCGACTTGCAACTGCGGGTTGAACAATTTATCGGTGCCGGTTATACAGCCTCGCAAGCCATAAAAATGGTAGCCAAGGAAGCTAATATTTCAAAAAATAAGTTATATCAATATATTCATCAAGCATAAAATTATGGCGAAAAGAAGAAGACTGAAAAAAGGAGCATGGCCTATACTAATTGCCCTACTGATAGCAGTAGTTACTTTGGTCACGTTTTTGGTGCTGTTCATTGTCAAACAGATCGGTTTAGCCGGGGTGAAAATAAGCTTTGTTGACAAAAAGAGCACAGTTGAAGTCAACACGGTAATCGATACGGCGACCATGGTGGAAAGTTCTTCCGGCTTGGTGGATTATCCGCCATTTGCCAATGATGAGTTAGGCGAATTTGTCTTGGAGTTTAAAGTCACCAATGCCAATGGCTACAGTAAAGTCTTCAAACACAGTGTTAAGGTCGTAGATACTACAGCACCGGAACTCTTTTTAAAAACCAAATTAGTAGTGATCGATGAACTACCGGATTATCAGGATATTGTTATCGGGAAAGCTCTTGATAATTACTATGGTTATCTCGATGTTCAATATCGTGGCAAAGTTGAAGATAAACCGGGTATCTATGAAATTGTCTATTTCGCCGAAGATGCCGCCGGTAACAAGGCTGAAGTAAAAACTTTCTATTTTTATCAACTGACACCGGAGAATATGACAGAAGTTTTTTCGCTCAATAATATCATAATCGCCAACAAGAAAGTACCTTTACCTAAAGCTTATAGTCCGGGACGGGATTCTAAGGCTGATTTGATGATGTCCAATATGAAAAAAGAAGCAGCGCGTCAAGGTTATGAGTTGACTGAAGTTTCGGTATTCCGTAACTACAGTGAGCAACAAAAACTCTACAACAGCTCGTTAGCCAATAACCTGGAAAACAATACGGAAAAATATGTCGCTCCGGCTGGCCACTCAGAACATCAAACCGGTTTAGCCTATGACTTGACAGATGGTACCAGTAACTTCGCTAAATCAGCGGCTTTTTATTGGTTATTGGACAACTGTGCCGAATATGGTTTTATTTTGCGTTATCCTGAGGGCAAAGAGAGTATCACCGGCTATGCTTTTGAGCCTTGGCATTTCCGTTATGTCGGTGTAGTGGCTGCACGCCAGATAATGGAGAACCAGCTTACTTTAGAAGAGTATTTAGGTATCGAATAGTTAAGCCCCTATAGTTAAATGGATATAACGAGCCCCTCCTAAGGGCTAGTTACAAGTTCGATTCTTGTTAGGGGCGCCATTAAAAACCATAAGACTGGTCAGTATTGCTGACCAGTAGCATAAAGGAGAAAAACTATGACTGATAAAATGCGCTGTCCCTGGGGGACTGATTTAGCTCTCATGTTGGATTATCATGATGATGAGTGGGGGCGACCCTTATACGATGACCGCGAGTTGTTTGAGCTTTTGATTCTCGAAGGGGCACAAGCCGGGCTCTCTTGGCTTACGGTCCTGAAGAAAAGAGAGAATTATCGTGAAGCCTTTGATAATTTTGAAATCGAAAAAGTTGCAAACTATGATGATAAAAAGGTGGAAGAATTGTTGGCTAATCCCGGGATTATTCGTAATCGTTTGAAAATCAAGGCAGCGATCATTAATGCGGAACTGGTCTTGCAGATCCAAAAAGAATACGGTAGTTTTTCCAAGTTTCTTTGGGATTATGTCGCTAATAAACCGGTAGTTGGTAGCTGGCAGAGTTTCAAAGATATGCCATTGACCACTGCGTTGTCTGATCAAATAAGTAAGGATTTGAAGAAAAGAGGTTTCAAGTTTGTCGGCTCGACCATTATTTATTCTTTCCTGCAGGCTTGTGGTATCGTCAATGATCACTTTGCGAGCTGTTTTGTTTATCGGGAGCTTGTTAAATGAACGAAATTTGTATCAGCGCTTTTAGCGATAAAGCGGTAATCCCTAATGAAAAGATGGTTGAAGAAGTTTTGGAAACAACAGCTTCACTGTGGCAGCAATTACAGAATCAAGTAGCTAAGTCATATCCTGAGGTAAAAGGTGAGTGGAAGCATTACGGAAAGGCTGCCGGTTGGATCTATAAACTGTATAGTGGCAAGCGTAATCTGTTGTTTTTTATTCCCCAAAAAAAAGCTTTTAGACTACGCTTGGTATTTGGCGAGAAAGCAATAAAGCTGCTACTTTCCCATCCCGATCTACCGCAATTGCTTAAGGAAGATTTAAAAAACGCAAGAGCTTACGCCGAAGGGCGCAGCATTGATATCGACATCAACGACCAGGAGCTGTTACCAGTCGTCGGGGAACTGATAAAAATTAAGTATGAGAATTAGTGAAGAGGGAAAAAATCTATGTTAATTAGTGAGGTTATTGCCAGAGTTTGTTGGGCTTCGGTTGATGTCATCAAAAAAGCCATAGAGTTAAAGGCTAACCTGATCATCACTCATGAAGCTTTATTTTAGTATCGTAAAGATGAAACCGCTTGGCTCATAGAAAGTGAGAATAAAAGCTTTTTGGCTAAGAAAAAGCTTCTAGATGAAGGCGGAATAGTAGTATGGCGCAATCATGACTTTATGCATTTTGGGATACCGCAAAATGGGCGATATATTGATGGTGTTTTTTATGGTATTGCCAAGCTTTTTGGTTGGGAAAACTATCGCGGTAAGGATGAACGTTTAGTGCGGATTTTTGAATTCCCGCAAACCACAGTAGCAGACCTAGCTCAAGAGTTGATTGCCAAGTTTGGTTTAAACGGCTTGAGAATTATCGGGGCTTTAGAAAATGACATAAAAAAAGTAGGCATCACCATGCATATCATTGGGGAGTATGACAAAGAGATTTTAAAAAATCAATGAAAAAGAGAACCTCGATGCCATTATTGCCTTGGAAATAACAGACTTCACGGTTGCTGAATATATCCGCGATTCAACGATGCTGCACTTAGCCAAGACGGTGTTTGCCGTCGGTCACTTCAACGTTGAGAAACTGGGAATGCAGTATATGCTGAGTATCTTTCCCAAGCCCTACAAACAAATATCCCCTGTACTTTTGTTAAGTCAGGAGACATGTATAACTATATTTACCAATAAAACCGCTTGCCCGGTTTTTTAACAGATTTTTCGTGCAGACTTAGGCTGCTATATCTAAACCAAGAAAGTTTTTGGCTAAGATTCCTATCAAATAAGAGATAGCTGTAACAGCGAAACAGATAAGTGCCATTTCTAAAAAACGGGAAAAGAAAGGCACAGTTTTGGTGATGTGGACATAATAGCTGAAAAACATGATAATCAGGACCACGACACACAAAGTAGCACTTAAAGCCAGCATCTTGTTGCCGATTAACAAATAGGGTAAAACCAAAAGAATAACGGTAATCAAATAGGCAATGCCGGTATAAATCGCTTCCTTTAGGGCATCGCTGTTATCATCGGCCTTTTGTGCTAAATAGTTGGAAGCAGCCATCGATAAGGTCGCAGCAACACCGGTAATAATTGCGGTCAAGGCAATGGTTCTCGTGTCATTTAAGGCAAAGGTGAAACCGGCGATAGCTCCGGTTAATTCCACCAAAGCATCATTTAGTCCCAAGACGATAGAGGCGACATAACGCAAGCGTTCTTCATCGATGAGGGCAATTAGCATTTTTTCATGTCTTTCTTCGTCTTTGACCATAGTTTCAGCTTCCGGCAATTCTGAAGCGGCATGCCGGTAACCTTTGATA
Organism: uncultured Erysipelotrichaceae bacterium; assembly: GCA_964622375.1. Taxonomy (GTDB): domain Bacteria; phylum Bacillota_I; class Bacilli_A; order Erysipelotrichales; family Erysipelotrichaceae; genus CAZUQA01. The sequence continues at coordinate 51,264 of CAZUQA010000036.1, forward strand.
CCCTTAACTTCACCCCGCTCTAAATACTTGATAGCAAAAGTTATGCCTAAGAGCGAACTGATAAGCATAAAGAACAGTAGCTTGGGATAATTGGCTTTGACTTCGGTGTCACTGATAGCTAGCCAGCTGTCATAGTGCGCTTGTTCAACGCTAGCCATTTCCTTTAGAACCTTTTTATTATCTGCGTTTTTTTCTTTCTCTGCGAGATACTTATAGAGTTTTGTGGCAGTGATTTCATCTTTTTGAAATTTGGTAATGACAGCGATTGTCGTTTTACTGAGCTCTCTTTTCATATTATCAAGCTTCCTTTAATTACGATTGTAACACTTAACTTAGGCGACTTTGTGAAAACTAGGCGAATTATTTTGTTGGTGAGACCGCAGCTTTTTCCAGTATAATTAAATCATGAAGAGAATATTGTCCGTTCTGCTTTGCCTGTTATTTTTGTTGGCATGCAACAAAGAAAAGGAAGAAAAACCTCAAGATATTATTGATGAAGAAAAAGATGTCATTTTTTATGATGTGATATACGAAGTCAGTTACAATCCGGTAACGGAAGAAGCCGATCGTTTCTCCTATATTATTTTTGCCAGGGATGGTACTTTCTACTTCTCGGTCAATCGTTGCGAAATGTTGGATGTGGTCGGCGGAACTTTCAGCATTGAAGGCGATATGATTTATGTATTGCCACAGGGGCATGTCTGTGATATGGAAGATATTGGTCAAGAGTGCAGTGAGAGTGGTTACGGCTTTAAAATAAACAGCCGCGCCGAGTTGATAATACAACTGGGTTATGGATGTATTGCCGAAGAAAGCGTTTTTACGGC
>CAZUQA010000037.1:0-11792 GCA_964622375.1 uncultured Erysipelotrichaceae bacterium
GGCAAATTAAACAAAAATGGGGTGAAATCCCATAACAAGCTAAATAGTAATAAAGCAAGCGCCAGAAATACCAAACTTGGCCTTAAGGTCAAATACTTTTCACACTGCAGACAACGGGTTGACATCCGGAAATTACGAAAATCCTTGTTAGCTATTTCATTTTGACAATTTGGACACTTTATCATAGTTTTATCTCTTTTCTTAGGCAATTAATATTCTACACCTATTCTCGCTTTTATCCCTTTTTTAAAAGGATGTTTGTGTTCGGTAAATTCCGTATAATAGTCGGCAATCGCCACTAGTTCTGTAAAAATTTCATGGCCGGTGATAACCACTTCCCGGGTACTAGCCAATTCCCTAATCAAACTTACAGCTTGGGCCACATCAAGGAAACCGACGGAAATAAGATCAGTGAACTCATCCAAGATGATCACATCATAGTTATCCTTTTCTCTTATTGCCGCTTTTAGTAATGCCAGCTGTGCCGTTTTAGCTTCCTGATACTGCTTGTCATCGAGATCCTTCACAAAACCCGACCAACCTACTTGGTAGCGATGCTGAATTTCGCTATGATGGCGCAACCAAACTAATTCCCCACTTTGCCCGTTTTTCAAAAAGCTCAATAAGAGTATCCTTTTTTCATAGTTTAAGAGCCGAACTACCAGACCGATAGCCGCTGTGCTTTTACCTTTGCCGTTTCCGAGATATAAGTGTATCATCCTAAAACCTTTTTAAACTCTCCCATAAATAGATGCAAGCGTAACTGCGATAGGGTGCCCATTTCTTACTTAAAGTCAACAGTTGTTTTTTTGTGATTTCCTTATCTTTATAATACCAGTGACTTATCGCCTTCATTAAGGCTCCATCAAGACAAGAGAAGACATCTTCTCTTTCTAAACAAAATATTAAAAACATCTCTGCGGTCCAAGGTCCGATACCTTTGACGCGAAGCAATTCAGCAACTATCTCTTCATCACTTTTCTTACTAATATTAGCTAAATCCAGACTTCCTTGACTCACCGCGGCACTTAAAGCGCGTAAATATTTTATTTTAGCTGACGATATTCCTAAAGCCCTTATTTCTTCGTCTTTAAGTCGTCCTAAACTTTTAGGGTTGACCTGCCCTTTACATTGTTCTTTTAAACGACTTACTAACACATCAGCTACTCGGGCTGAAATTTGTTGGGAAACAATGGCATCAACTAAAGCCATAAAAGGCTCTTTTTCTCCGTTTCTTTCAATGACAATGTTATCTCCGATAACCTGGGCCATCTTCGGATCTTGGTTGATGAGATAGGCAGCTAGCTTTTTATCAGTTTTCATAATTTTTGATAAACTCTTGTAAAAGACCGATGGCTTGTTTCGCAGCTTTTTCTGCCGTGAAAATAAAGTTCTTATGTGATTTACCATCGGTAATATCTGAAATACTGCGAATGACGATGAAATCCGTTTTATTGACATAACAAACTTGGGCAATTGCTGCGCCTTCCATTTCACAAGCCATAGCGCTAAACTTCTTGACGATATTCTGAGCTTTATCAACACTGCCGATGAATTGATCCCCGCTGGCTATCTTCCCGACTCTGTAAGGAAAGCCCAGGTTTTCCGCCGCCTGCTTAAAAGCTTTGATCAGTTTTTTACTGCAAGGGATGTTAACGCGACCTAGGCCGATAATGGTACCAACAACATCGCCCAATAAAGAGGTGTCCAAGTCATGTTGAACTAAGTTATCAGCGATAACCATGTCATTGATTTCTAAACTGCTATCTAGACCGCCGGCTACTCCGGTGTTGATGACAATCTCCGGTTGATATTTCAATATCATAGTTTGACAACACAAAGCCGCAAAAACTTTACCGACGCCGCATTTGGCGATAACCACAGTTTTACCAAAAAGTTGGCCTTGGACATAGTCAACTCCACTGATATTTGTCACTTCTTTGTTTTGTAAAAGTTTAATCAAACCTTTGACTTCTACACTCATTGCCCCTATTATTGCTATCATCTTTTTTCTCCCATTTTCTCCATTTGGATTATATCATGTTTTCTTGTAGCTTTTCTGTTACAATGGTAACTGCCTGTCTTATTTTATTGGGTAAATAACAGAAAGCATAACAACTTATGAATAAAGAAAACAAACAAGCTCCGGATAATATCCTGCGTTTAATGTACCGCGCGCCCTATGGCAGCATCCTCATGTTAGCGCGTTTTAAAGAAATAATAAGAAAACAAGATTTACAACAAGCTCTGGCTTTAGCCCGCATTAAATACCCCTTACTAAATGCTCGTTTTTCTCAAGATGAAGACGGCAACATCGAAACCCAAACTGATTATGATAAAGACTTTTCTATTTATTGCGGAATAAAAACCCAAGCTACCGATTGGTTGAGTTTAGCTTGGAGCCAACAACAAAAACCTTTTGATATGCAAAAAGGACCTTTGATAAAGTTTATCTTATTGAGTGATGAAACAACCAGCGACTTGGTTGTCATCTGTCACCATTGCATTTGTGATGGTCTCTCCTTAGTTTACTTGATTAAAGACTTAGCTTATTTTATGAACAACCCGAAAACTCAAGTTCAGGCTTTACCGCTACCGCCCCGCATTTCTTTGGCTAACTTGGCTACCGACAAACCGGCCAGTTTTGTCAATTTCTTTACCGCCTTAGTTACCAACTCGCTAAATAGATCTTGGAATAAAAATAAAGTGGTCTTTAGCCAAGCCGATTTCGAAAAAATGAACCACGATTATTGGCAGGGCAAAGATATCGGTTTGTTGGATATTAGCCTTACTGCCCAGGAAACGGCAACTTTGCTAGCTAGCTGCAAACAGAAGAAAGTTACGGTCAACAGCGCTTTAACCACGGCTTTCACTTTAGCGCAAAAAGCTTTGTTTGGTAATAAAAAGGGTTATTTGCGTAAAGCTTTATTAGCCATCAGTGCGCGGGAATTGTTGAAGGTACCGCAAACCGCCAATTTTGGACAGTTAGCCATCGGCAATGTTGTCAGTTTACCAAGTGGCAAAGGGGATTTTTGGACTTTAGCAGCGCGATTCAACGCTAAAACCAAAGCTATGTTAGCTAAGCCAAAGAAATTCTTAGCTTTGATCGCGCCTTTGGACTTTATCGAACCGACGCTTTTTGATGCCATCTACTTCGTAGAAAACGCCGGTTTTAAAAATAAGGCAGCTGAACGCTTTAAAAAACTGGTTTTGTCGCCTGTCGGTAAACCGCGCCGTAGTATGGATATCACCAATCTCGGAGCTATTAAGGATTGTGATGAAAAGATCGAAACAATTTATTTTGTCCCCATGTTGTCTTCTAACTATGTTAAAACCTTAGGCATCGTCACGGTTCATAACGCCATGAATATCATTATTATGCACAATCATGAATATGTCAGCCACCAAAAGGCAGAAGAGTTCCGCCAAAAAATACTCACTTATTTGAAAACGGCTTGTGCTAATCTTGATTAATAAGGCTATTTTACTTTAATCGCTTGAAAGGTGAATTCGCTGATTTCAAACAATTCATCTTTTTTGTTGTTTTCTTCGTTGGCTACAAAGCGGAAAAGTAAATCAAAGCTGTTGATTTTCCAAGCTCCGTTATAAGTGGTTTCCTTCAACAGTTCACTATCCAACTCTAAAACAAACTCTTCCCATTTTCCTGCTGTCCCGTTAATCGCACAGGCTCCTAAATACAGGCTCCAATTCGGCCATAAACGAAAACCCCGGGTAGCGTAAATCTCAATTTTTCCCCCGGCTAAGGTTTTAGCCCGCACTATGAATTTAGCGTTACTGACATTGACAAAAACCACTTTGTCATAAAGCAGACGATCATCATCCTTGATGTTACTCACTATTAAATCTTTTGCCAGCTTACTTTTTGCTTTACTATCATCTGCGACTTCACGCCACAAGTCGCCTTGGCGATAACTGAAAGCGGCGGCCGCTGTTGTTTTATTCCAAATATCAGTGTGAACTGCTTCCGTTAGTTGCTCCGGTGCGTTAAATTGCCACTCTATTAAATAACACAAAGCCCAACAATCCTGGCCCTCAGGATCAACAAAAGTAAAAGTAATGTCTTTTAATCCGCTAAGGGGTTTTGTCAAATAAGCGGTATAGTAAACATTTTCTCCGGCAGTATGGTTAAATTCTATTTCACAAATAATTTCTCCATTTTTATCACCATCATGGACCCTTAGTTTTGCCCCATCATAGAAACCCCGCAAACGTACGGTAAGGGATAAAGGCTCCCTAACACCAAAATTTAAGTCTTTATAACTGACGCTGGTTTCTTTGTTTACCATAATGCAAGGAATATAGTTTTTATAAACATTGCCTACTTCTTCGACATCTTTGTTTTCTCCGATACTAATATAACCTTTACTTAATTCATAAGGTTGGCTGATTGCCGCTCTTTTTTCGAAAGGCTGCACTTTATCAAGCAAAGGCCAATCACCATAGTCGGCTTGCCAACTGATATCAGCGGCTTCAATGATCCCCCGCCAATTAGCCGGTGACTCAAAGCCCATGATGTCCAACATCGAGATCCAAGATATCCCTTCTTCCTCCAGCACTTTGATCAAATAAGGGTTAGGATAGCTGGTCAACTGTAAATAGCCATCATAGGCCACCCCCAGACTTGGTACTTCATTATTGATTAGGGGATAGCCCTGCGCTTTTAAATAACGTATTTCTTGACGCATCATTTCACTATTAAGCCAAATATCCACATCGTCATATTTGTTGGTCGACTCATAACTGTGAAACCCGATAGCTTCATTACTCCAATCGATGTCTATTAACTCTTCCAATTGTTGAATTTGTAATAAACTGTCAGCAATATCCAACATATGAGAAAAGGAGAAGAAAATGCAGAGAGTATCCGGGGCTTGTTGTCGTACCAGTGTATATAGTTCTTGGTAAAAGGCGATAATCGTTCCTCGGGGATGGGTCCAATCCATACCGATTGGCGCTTCACTCAGTTCATTGACCAAATCATAAAATACATGACTCCGTTTACTATAACGTGGTGCCAGCTCGCGCCAGTAATCTTTGATGTTTTCAAAATCAATTTCTTCACTGTCTTTTTTACAAAACCAATCAGCCGATAACTCAACATAAAGACCTAGTTCTTCAGCCCAGTCGATAAACTGATCGCTGCGCACTAAAGCTTCTTGATATTCCGGGCTGCCTTTTTGGTAATGTTGTAGCGGTACATTGAAGCGCACACAATTCATTCCCATTTCCTTAATTTTGGCGATATCCTGATAAGTAACTTTACTATCCGGGTTGTAGTCGCCCATTTGCATTTCCCCGACACTAAATACCATGCCGCGCATTAAAGTCCCTTTATCAGTCAAGACAGTGCCATCTTTAATTTGCGGTCGACCGCGGCCTTTACTTACAATATTGGGTTTATTGACTGTACATGTTGAAAAAAACAAAACGCTGCTTATTATTAATATAATACCTAAAATGCTTTTTCTTGCTTTTCTTGTCATCTTCTTTTATCCGCGCGATGAAATGCTACAGCCTTCCTTTAATAAGTAATTAAACTCTAATTATCGCCGGCATTAACTAGGTATTCCCCACTACACCAAGCATGATAATCTTTAAAGCTAAGCCTGTCTCTATAGAAAAAGTGGTGATTTTCTCTCACCATTTTTCTTGTTATTTCTTTACATAATTTGAGATATCAAACAAAGAACCGCTTTGACCGAAGACTACCGGTAGGATGCCGTTCCATTTCTGGATGAAGCGATCTTGTAGCACTATGGTCGTCAAGCTTTCTTGTAGAAGCGCATTAACTTTAGCTTGAGCTTCTGCTTCTTTGATTTTAGCTTCACCTTCATTGATTGCTCTTTGTTTTAGTTGTTCGCTTTCTATAACTGCCAATTCGGCTACCTTGACTTTTTTGATAGCAGCTTCAATCTCTTCTCCGGCATCGGCATCTTTGATGATGGCGCGAGTGACCAGTATTCCGTCTTTACCTAATTCCCGGGCTACCGCCTCATCAACTTTGATGTTGATTTCTGATTTCTTTTCTCCCATAACATCCATAACATCATACTTCACCACGATGTTTTCAACTTCCCGCTGAACGGTAGCTGACAAAATCTGGCGCAAATACGGGTCATCCAAACTGATGTTACGATATTTCCGATAAAACAACATTGCCGTTTGTGGGCTGATGGACAATTGTACTTCCATTTCCACTTGTAACCATTGACCGCCTTTGGTTTGTACAGTGATGTCGCTCAGTGTCAACAACTTAACACTGGTTGACATGATATAAACTTCTTGCCAGGGCGCTTTAAAATTCAAGCCTTCCTGCAGCACGATATCTTGGGTACCTTTTTTAAAAGGGTCGTATACAACACCAATGCGATTAGCTTCGATAATCGTCACCGACCCAAAACTGATAATGATTGCCCCTAATAATACCGCTAAAATACAGCGGAATTGGACACGCCAGCCTGCTATTCTATAGAGATTATTTTTGTTGCCGGTTCTCTCGGTTTTAAACCCCAAAATGATAAAGGTCACCAGAGTCACTACGACGGCTACACCAATTAGATACATTTCTTTATCCTCCTTATATTCTTTCTTAATTATAAACGAATAAGCTTAATTTTATACTACTTTTCAAATAATCAAGTTTACTGCCTTTCCTACAAAAAAGGAAGAACATTTTAATTTTTCCCTTACATTTTAATTTTTCTTCCTTTAGTCGTTTTATAAGCTGATAAACTTATGGTTTAATTGTTATAACGCCGTTTTTTCAGAGTGACAATTACGATAACCGATATGCCCATCAAAGTAAGCATTGGTAATACCGGTGAAGCACTGTTATCTCCGGTATTGGGATTATTGTTGATCGTCAATGTGAAAGTCAAATTACTGCTACTTATTGTCCCGGTGTCATTGTTGTAGTTTCTTACTGTCAGAATTACTACGTATTTACCCGGGGCTAAGCCTTCGGCAATTTCTAACCTTTGTTCACTGCTATTGTAAACAATCTTATCGCCATGGCTTGTATTTTGGGTTACCAGTGGTTCTGGATCCCCAACTATCGTGAATGGTTCAGTAACTGTCGGTGCATAACCAACAGTTAATGATAAGCTTGGTGCCCCGGAAATACTTGGAGCTGTGAAAGCGTGAGTCCCCGGAATTGCCATGATGAATCTTATACGATTTTGACCTTCTGGTTTCGCATAAGGCGAGGTGGCAGTAATGTTACCACCGAGTGTCTTTATAATGTAACTACTCAATACTTCGTTATCAACCATAACTGCATCAAGTAAAACTGGAGCGCCTAAGAACATTTTATAACCATCGCCACCCTCTTTGAGCATGAAGTTGTGTCCTGCTAATTTGTAAGTTTGAGTTAACACTAAGGGTTGGCCCCCAATCATAACATTTTGTACCCGATAAGCTCCGGTTTTGCTGGCAAATGCTCCCGTACTATCAAGTGTGATTCCGTGGGCAAGATAGGTATGTACTTCGTAGGTCGCCCCGGCTATTTGCGGAAATCCCCCGGATTCGGCACCGCTAGGTGCATACATCGTGCCAAACTCTAGTGCGTCAAGAATTTGTTGCCCGGTAACTTGAATCAAACATGCTGAATTGTTGAAAGGATGAACGGCAATAATATCACGAAGTAAAATGTTTCCTGGCAGAATGTTATCGCGGACACCGCCGCCGTTGACTAAGGCAATATCAGCGCCCCCATAAGCCCGATTGAAAAGATCTAAATAAGCATCGGCACATAAATCCCCAAGATTGGTTTCTACACGACGTACTGCTCTGGTCCCGGCTGCTAAAGCATAAGGCCGGGGATCTTTTGCCTCAAAACTCACAGTTAATTTAATTGCGGTTTTCGCAACTATTGTATTTAGGGTTGGTTCTAAAGTTCCAACAATTCTATCTACTTCAGCTTGCGCTGCTGCACTCTTTGGTGCTGCTGCCCCCGCCACTAATTCTGTCGTAATTTCCCCGGTAGTAACATCAATCTTCATTTTACCGACGTATTTTAGCTTAGTACCGGTTTGGGTAAGAACAACATCATCATCATTTTTATCCTTAATAGTCTGATTAGCTATGGTGGAATGACTATGCCCGTCAATGACGGCATCAACACCTTCCAAATTCGCAATAATTTCAGTCACCATCCAAGGGCTACTTTGTCCGTCAACTCCCAAGTGGCAAAGCAGGATTACATAATCTGCCCCCTCGGTATTTCTGACATAATCGATGACTGGTTGCACGGCTGCAGCCACGTCAGCATTGCTAAAATTGTAGATAAAGGTTCCGCTACTATTTTGGAAGACAATCGGCGATGCTTTAGTCATTGATTCTGGAGTAGTGACTCCAACTAGTGCCACTTTCTTAGTTCCGGCTACTAATATTTCATATTCACTAAAGCCTGGTACGACATCATTGGTAGCTATGACGCGGAAATTGCTCGACAACATGGGGAAATTAGCCAGGCTCCGCAGCTCTACTAAACGGTCCATACCAAAATCGAATTCATGATTGCCAAGAACCATAGCATCATAGCCCACAAAATTCATTATCTCTATTGCTGCTCGGCCCTCAGTTAATGAAACATAGGGTGATCCTTGAATCGCATCACCAGCATCTACCAAAAAAACATAATCATAAGTCTGTTGTAATTGATCTTTTAAACCAGCAACGCCGGCATAAGTTACATCAGTAGTTGGTGGAGTAACACTACTGCTAACGAGGTTACCATGTACGTCGTTGGTGTACAGGATGATAATATCATCCGGAGCTGCCGCTTGCATCGGTTTAGGAAGCACCGTGAAAATAGTCAGCACCATTGTCGCAATCAGAAGTAGTATGCCTAAACTCTTCTTTTTCGCTGTTTGCATTTGCTTTCCTCCTATAAATTTGGTACAAAGCTTTCCAACCAAAACCAAGCCAGAAAGAATTTTGTATCATCTGCAAATTCGAATGTAAGTATTTTTATAGTTACATTTTTACCTATTAATTATCCCACTGCTCACCTGACAGTGTCAATACAAAAACCGCTTTTTGCGACTAAAACTCCGATTACAATGACCATGCTTTGTAATGAATGATAGCTAAAAAGCGTTATTATTTAACAGCGATAAATAGCTATTGTATCAAGTTTCGTTGTATGTTGTTCTTAAGAATGTAAGATTGCCTGTGAACTCTACCAAGCTTTGAGTTTTGGGTACAAAGTAGGTAGTGAATAAGCTGGTAGCTAAACCAGCGATAGTCCCGCTTCCCCCTATTACTGTATAGAAATAGAAATTCTCCTGTGGCAGTACCAAGTGGTCACTACAAATAACCTTCTCTAAGCAAAAACCAGGACCTTTATTGAAAATTACTTCCAAATTTTCTAAGCCACAAGCTGTCAACTCACCTCTGGTGTCAACTTGTAAGTTAGCTAAACCTTCTTCTTTATGGATTGCTCGCGGTAAGCCGGTTTTTTTATCAATGCGTTGATAGTCAAACAAACGGTAAGTAATATCGTGGTTATATGTCAGCTCATATATCAAACAACCTTTACCAATCGCATGAACTAAGCCCGCCGGTAAAAAAGCCATGGTGTTATTTACGACTTTAGTATAATGCAATATACTCTGCCAATTACCACTTGCGAAACACTCAGCTACTTCAGCTTTGTCAGCCGTGTCTATCCCCAATATCAGCTGGCTGTCCGGTTCAGCTTTTATTACATACCATAGCTCTTCTATGCCATTTGGCAATTGTGGATCATTTAATGTTTCAGCTAAAGGATGCAATTGGACAGAAAGGTCATCATGGGCGTCAATTAAGTTTATCCGCAGTGGGAATTTCTCGTTACGCAAGCCAAAATATTCCGGATGGTTTTTATAAAATTCACTGAAAGGTAAACCGTCAATTATACTCTCAGCTTCCGGCATACAACTCAGTAAGAATACTTCGCCGACCGGCCCGCTTATATCTTCTCTGGCGAATATTGCCTTGAGATAGTCTCCCCCCCAAACCCGGTAGTTTAATATTGGCGCAATAGGAAAAACCATCAGTAGCGTACATAGCCTTTCACAAAAGCAATTTCTTTTCCGGCGCTTTCCCCACAGGGTGTAATACTGTATTCCTTAATCAAAGCCGGTATTACTACCGATTCAGCGTAGTGAATCACAAAGGGGGCAAATTGTCCGCTCGGGCTTTCAATTAATGCTTCCCGACCTTCGACAAGATTTAATACCTGGGCTTCACCATTAGTTTCATGTAAGGTTTTAACACTCTGCCAAAAACGCCGAATCTCAATAAATTCATTATCATGTAGTCCAGTTTTCTCTTCTCTCCAGCCTGGGCCACTGGCAATCGGTACTGGGGGGAAAGCGCAGGTTTCTTTCATCCACTTTTCCTTTTTATCCCAATTGATTACTTCCACACCTCGTTCAATATGAATCGGACGTGGCTTGCCGTCTAAACCAACCCGGCCCCAGTCCCAAAGTTTAAAAGTAAAGATACAAGGAGCTGAACTGATTTCTAAAACCATGGTATTGGCTCCCGAACAATGCACAGTGCCTGCCGGTATATGATAGTGTTCGTGCTTTTTTACCGGTATTTTATTAGAGTACTTTTCCGCCGGGAAGCTGATTTCACCGCGTTGGGCTGCCAATAGATCACGCTCCATGTCTTCTCTATTAGCTTGGTCAGTTAAGCCTAAATACATATAGGTTTCCTCTTCAGCACAATCCAAGAAGTAGTAGCTTTCATCTTGGGTAAACGGCAAGGCAAAGTTTTCTTGGAAGTATTGGGTCGTCGGATGGACTTGTAGCGAGAGATTACCACCTTCCATAGTATCTAAATAGTCAAAACGAATCGGGAACTCACAACCAAAACGGGAGTATCCTTTTTCCCCAATCAACTGTCTGGGGTATTTGCGACATACCGTATAGCCGGGAACATTGAGCTTAATATCCCCATATTTTATAGCCACGCTGTTTTCCGGGAACAATGAGTTGTAAGACCAAGCGTAATTGATTCTTTCTTTATCTTCAATATCCAAAACTTCTTTCATCCACTGGCCACCCCATAAGCCTTCATCGAAGAAAGGCTCTAAACTAAAAGGTTGATTCAACAGCTGCTTTAAGCCATCATCAAAAGCAGCTTTAGTCAACATCTTGGGCTCATTAGCAACCACAGTTTCTAAATAATAGTCCATTTTCGCCATCAACTTATCTTTATGAAAGTTGCTTAAGCGCCAATCAACAAAGTATCCTCTTTTGAATTTCTTAGTGGTTTCTTCTTCAAAATTATGACAATTAAAATTATCTAAACCATCGCGATAGCGCATTTGAATTTCCCAAATTGTCATGTCCGCAAAAACCAAAACGTCGCCCTGACAAATGAAACTGGCACCCGTTCCCACTATCAGGATATTTCCGCTACATGCAGTTATTCTAGCCTGAACTTTTTCCAGTTTTTCCTGATCGATGAAGTCTTTCCAAGATCCGTGATAAGCTACCCCAAAAACTCGATCATCAGTGACATATTTATACAACATGTCATTCATTTTTTGATAGTCATAATAAATCTCGGTAGCATCAATTACCAAGTCACTCCAGCCTTTAGCTTGAAAGGCCAACATGATTTCCTTGTTATCGACCCCGACAGTGCAATCAATAACAACAATGCGACGATTATCTTTAGTAACTTCCTTTACTATCGCCTCATAACCACTAAAAGCCTCTTGGTCCCAACCTTGAATTTCCGTTGTCGGATATTTGTTGTAGTTGGAAGTATAA
>CAZUQA010000038.1:0-26567 GCA_964622375.1 uncultured Erysipelotrichaceae bacterium
TATCTGCTGTCGCCCCCAGTTGTTCCGGGGTTACTTTAAATCTTGCCATACTTTCTCCTTTCGTTTTGGCTCTTTCAATCTCCGTCACGTCGATTTCTCGTTTCCTTCAATTGATTCTTTTCTCTGCACTTTTCATTCATCTTCTCTTCTTGAATGTTAAGTATTTTACATTATTAACTATAACAGATTACTTTGCCTACATGTAATTCTGATTTTACTTTTCCTTTTTGTTAACTATTTTGTGTGCGCAAAAGTTAAAAACAAACATCTACTTTACTGTGATTGCTTAGTGTTTCATATTTTTTGTGAAATTATTAAGTAGGATAACTATGCTCTTGACTAATTTTAGACTCGCAAATTTGAAAAATGCCCATTATTGGACAATGGGCAAATGTTTCAATTACTAAGCATCGCAGTAAATTTTCTAGTTCGTTTCTCTCTTTTTTATGAAAAGAGCTAATACTAGGCTTGAAGAGGCCATACCAATTATTGACAAAAATAATGGTACATTGAAGTAATCACCGGTTTGCGGTGGGTTTTCATTAAGTGGTGGATGGGGAATAAGATTATGGTGATCATTATCATCCGGATTCTCTGCATTGTTTATTTTAAGCCAAACTCTGCTGGTTGCGATTGTTGTTTCTTCCGCTTCAAGGTTGATGTAGCTGGCATATGCTCCACCTTCACTAGCAACAGGATCATAGTTTGAGGGAATAAAGCCTGCTTCGCTATCTGCTTGAACGCCTTCAGCTAAAATCAAAGGGATTTTTACCGAATGAATGCTGTTTCTTTTATCACTGAAAGCATAAAGGAAACTTACTTTCTGTACGGCTATGCCATCAATAATTACTTTCTCAACTTTCACTGTGGCATACTCCGGAAAGTATTGGAAATTCTTGTTTCCGGCCAAAGCTGCTTCATCAACTACAAAGTAACGATTGTCAATATAATCAACGAGGGCGAGTTCTTTGCTTTTTACGATACTGTCAAAGATATCTTCGTACATTAAGTCAAAGACGGAACCTTCGTAATCTTTCTCATGATAGCGATGTTTTGGGCTTGTCGCTATTTCTTGTAGCATGGCTTCAACTTCATTTAAACTACCATCGCTGGTATTGATACCGGCAGTAGCTACATAGATTTCAATATCCCGCTTGTGAATTTCTTGGACTATCGGCTTGGCGTAATTATAAGGAACGGGAAAAGTAGCCCGCACTTCCGTTGTCATATCGCCATTATTACAATGAGCTGTCGGCATACCGTCAGTAAAGAATATTACTATCTGTTTATTCTCACAATTGCTGTGATCATCGCCATTGTGAAATGAACCGTCATCTAAGGTTTTAAGCACAGAACGGAAAGCTGCTTCATAGTTAGTATAAGCGCCTAAATTAGCCGTTAAGTGCTGACGGGCAGCGTTCCAATAAATATCCATCATCGTCGCTTTTTCATAGTCGCGCATAAAACCGGTATAGGGATTAGTGCTGTTTCTCCCGACTGCTCCATTGAATACTGTTATCGCAATATGACTTTCCGGAGTACTGCTGAAAATATTCTCCACCAAAGTATTGATGGCTGCATAATTAGCCTGAAGGTTGCTAATACAGTCACCACTTGCATACAGCGAATTGGGATAACGTAACATCGCCACGGTAGTACGCCCGGAAGTCACTGTTGTCGCATAAATTCGCGAGCCTAGTATCTTGTTTTCTTTATCACTATAACGGTAATGCAGTGTATAGTTCTCCCATTCTAGTTGGGTTACGTTGGTATTAGCGATATACCAAGTTATATCCAAGTGGGTACCAAAAGGATCAAAACCACTGGCACTGGTAGCGGCGATGATATTGGGGTAAGCTATCCAGCCTGCTTGTGATAAAGCTACGGTATACTCCGGATCTATCTCCCAGTTGCCGTTGGGCAATCTTCTGATCATTCCGTTTTCTTTACTGTATTCTGCCTGTAATAGCGGTACTACTTCATTGAGGAAAACTTCCCTGGTCCAACGATGAGCACTGTCATCAAGGCGATAAGAAGGAAAGCTGACATGATTGGTGTTATTACAGTCTGCCGACATTGAAGTAGAATTATCAACCACAAAAATCACATCTAAAGGCGCAGTCGCTGTTTTTATTTTATCGATGCCGTCAAAACTTAGCTCAACTTCCGCTCTTCCTTCTTCTTGATCTACCCAATAACCCTTTTTAGTAATTGTTACTTCTTCTTGGTTTTTGGTTAAATCCGGATAATTACTGGCTTCAATAATTACAGTGTTGGCTCTAAAGGTTAAGCAGGCTGTTACCAGGGCGATTAAAATTCTCATGTTATTCTCCTTCTACGTGATTTTTATACAAACGTCAATGCTTCAATGAAATAGTACTTTTTAAGCGAGTTAAAAATAACACAGTCGTTTTCGTCAAAGCAAGTAAAATGCTCTTTTTAAGAAACTTTCTAATACAAAAACCGGCATAATAGCCGGTTTATCTAATTTTCCAATATTCTATGTTAATACAATATATTTAATCTATTCATTGGGTTTTTGGCGCATATGGGGGAAGAGAATGACATCTCTGATGGTCGTAGTATTAGTCAACAACATCACTAACCTATCGATTCCTAAGCCTAAACCGCCGGTCGGCGGTAAGCCATATTCCAAAGCTTCGACAAAATCTAAATCCATTTCATTTGCTTCTTCATTACCTAATTGTTTTTCTTTAATTTGGGCTTCAAATCTGGCAAACTGGTCGATAGGATCATTTAATTCGGAAAAAGCGTTACAGTATTCGCTTCCATCAATAAACAGTTCGAAACGATCAGTGAAACGTTCATCTTCCTCACTTCTTTTAGCTAAAGGTGATATCTCCACCGGATAGCCATAAACAAACACCGGATCCACAATTGTCTTTTCCACAAACTCTTCAAAAAACAAGGCAATGATGTGCCCGACACCGGTATGATGTTTTTCGACTTTGATATTGTGCTTTTTCGCTAAGGCTAAAGCTTGTTGGTAGTCCAGCTTTGCACTGAAATCAATGCCGCAAGCTTCTTTAATCATGGCAACCATCGATTTTCTGGCAAAGGGGGTTTTTAAGTTGATTGGCTTATCTTCCCAAGTGATGACATCTTCAGAAGTGACCACGGACTTAGCGGCTGAGATGATTCCCTCAGTCAATTCCATCATGCCATAGATGTCACTGTAAGCCACATAAGCTTCTACCGTGGTAAATTCCGGGTTGTGCTTGTAATCCATGCCTTCATTTCTAAAGAGCCGTCCGATTTCGTATACACCTTCTAAACCCCCGACAATCAAGCGTTTTAAAGGTAGTTCGGTAGCTATTCTCAAGTAGAAATCGCGGTCTAAGGCGTTGTGGTGGGTCACAAAGGGTCGAGCTGCTGCTCCCCCTAATATTGGTTGCAGTACCGGGGTTTCCACCTCAATTAAACCTTGGCTGTCTAAGTAATTTTGAATCGCCCGCACGATCTTAGCGCGTATTATGGCTTTCTCTTTACTGCTTTCATTCATTATCAAGTCGAGATAACGCCGACGATAGCGCTCTTCAATATCGGTTAAACCATGGAATTTTTCCGGTAGCGGTTTTAAAGCTTTGGTTAAATGAGTATAGCTTTCCGCTTTAACGGAGAGTTCACCATGATTGGTTCTGAAGACTTTGCCCCCGATGCCGACAATATCCCCGATATCCGCCATAGAAAATAACGTAAAATCTAAAGTCGGTAGTGTGTCTTGTCGCAAATAGACTTGGATTTGCCCGTTACGATCCTGAATATGCATAAACCCGGCTTTCCCCATCTCTCTTTTTGTCATGATGCGTCCGGCAATTACTACCGCGGCATTTAAAGCTTCCAACTCTTCTTTGGAGTAAGCCGCATATTTCTCAATAATCTCTTGGGAATGATTTAAACGTTTAAAACTTTGGCCAAAAGGCTTGACTCCTTTTTCCTTTAAAAGTTCAACTTTTTCTCTTCTCACTAATTCCTGATCGGTAAAACTCCGCTTCATTCTCTCACTCCCCTGACATTAACTGCTGATAATAATTCTTCAATATTGTATCAAATTGTTGGTAGCTCGTCATCTGGTTGATCTGTTGTTTGACCAAGCGATTGCCAGGTAAACCGCAAATATACCAACAAGCGTGGCTGCGCATTTCAAATAATGCGGTCTTTTCACCTTTGAGTTCAATAAGCTTTAAGGCATGTTTCCGGGCTACCTCAAACTTCTCACTTAAACTAATCTCGCTTTTTATGTCATTTTGCTTTTCCGCTTCAACTATATTTTTGATTAACCAAGGATTGCCCAAAACTCCCCGTGAAATCATTACACCATCGCAAGCTGTCGCTTCTATCATGTCATAGAAGTCAAGCACCGTTTTTACATCACCATTGCCGATAACCGGTATTTTTAAGGCGGCTTTGACTTCCTTGATTATTTGCCAATCGGCTTGCCCTTCATAAAACTGACTGCGGGGTCGTCCATGAACGGCAATCGCGGCTGCTCCGGCTACTTCTAAGCCTTGGGCTATGGCGACAGCGTTGATTGATTTACTGTCCCAGCCGCTGCGGATCTTGACCGTTACCGGCTTACTTACCGCTTGGCTGACGGCTTTAACAATATCATAAGCCAAATCCGGATTTTTCATCAAAGCAGCCCCGGCTCCGGTATTGACTACTTTGGGTACTGGACAACCCATGTTGATATCGATCAAAGCACAGTCGCTATTGTCCTGCAGGTATTGTGCTGCGAAGACCATAGTCTTGACCTCACTGCCAAATAACTGCATATTCACTAACCCTTCCACTTTGCCGACTTTAGTCATAGCCAAGGTTTTTTGGTTATTATAGAAAATCGCTTTATCAGAGACCATTTCGGTATAGATTAAAGCGGCACCAAACTCCGTAGCTAACTCCCTAAAGGCAGAATTAGATATCCCCGCCAGCGGTCCGACAACTACGCGATTTTTTATTTCAATTTTTTTTATTTTCCATGTCTTCAAGTGCGTTTACCCTTTTGATTAAATAGGCTCAAATACTAGCTTACACTAAAGCATAAAAAAGTGAAACAGCGTCCTTTGGTGTTTCACTCTTTTCTTCATGAATTACTACGGCAACAAACGCTTTAGCCAAACAAACCGGCTTTCTTCCAACCACAGCTTTCTAAATAAGCCCGTATCGGTTTTTTAACCAAACTGGTATCGAACTTATTTTTGATCAAGCCGACTTCTCCGGTGGTGTTATCTTTCCCGATACCAAAAGAGATTGATTTCTGGGAAGTCTTGCCACTGAAGCTGGAAGAAGAAGTACCAAAAGATAATTTTCCGTCTTTCATTCCAACATTAGCTGATTTCTGTTCGGTGTTATCGTGTTCTTTAAACTTTCCTTTGTCATCCAAAGTTACCGTGAACTTGTAGTCTTTGATTTCCTGATTCACATCATTAGCCCCGAAAAAAGTCGCATCCATCCAACGCCAACGAGCGACAATAGCATTCCCTTCAACACTCACTTCCCAAGGTTGATCGGCCTTGTTTAATGCCGCCGCAGCCTCAGCCAATACTTTTTGTTTTTCTATCATTTTATCCTCCCTTTATTTGATAAAAAACCCGATAGTTGCTTGTTAATATCTTGATTTCATTATAGTACAAAGTGGCAGAGAATAACACTCATGGCAAACCTTTTTCCAAATCAATAGCGGACATTCTTCACTTGGAAAGACCGACTTTTTTGTCGAAAGTTATAAAAAGGAGTTGTCGTTTCAACTCCTTGGTTTATCATTCTCCATCCCGGATTATTAGGCGCTTTCTTTCTTGGCGTGCTTCGGGGCTTTCTTGTTTTGGTATTGTTGATAGATAGTTTGGATTTCTTCAAATACCAATATTTCTTGTTCCAGCAGACTTTCCGCTAAGATATCCAGTAGTCCTCTATGCGTTTTAACTATCTTCAAACATTGACTGTAAGCTTCTTCGATAATCTCTCTTACCACTCTGTCGATTTCCGCCGCTGTTTCATGTGAATACATTCTTTGCGCATTGTAATCGCGACCCAAGAATACCGCACTGGAACCACTGTCATATTGTATCGGTCCCAGCTCGCTCATACCGAAAGTCATGACCATTTCCCGCGCTATTCTGGTAGCTTCTTGAATGTCCTGTGAGGCCCCGGTAGATATTTCATTATAGACCACTTCTTCAGCTGCCCGGCCGCCCAAATAACTGGCGATACTGGCTAATAAGTCAGTTTTTGTCCGCAGTAATAATTCCTCTTTGGGAGTAAACAGGGTATAGCCCCCGGCATTCCCCCTAGGAATAATAGTAATCTTTTGGATGTCACTGGCGTTTTCATTCATCAAGCCTATTAAGGCATGGCCAACTTCGTGATAAGCCACTAAGCGTTTTTCTTTTTCGGAGTACTTGCGTGATTTTTTTGCCGGGCCGGCCATCACTCTGTCGATAGCTTCATCTATCTCTTCCATATTGATGATGCTCTTTTCCGCCCTAACCGCTAAAATAGCCGCTTCGTTCATAACATTTTCTAAATCAGCACCCGAGAAACCTTGGGTTCTTCGGGCAATAGCGTCTAAATCTAAATCACTGCCCAATTTTTTATTACGCGCGTGTACTTCCAATATTTCGCGCCGACCTTTACGGTCCGGTAAATTAACGGTAATCGTCCGGCCAAAACGTCCCGGTCTTAATAATGCCGGATCTAGAACATCAGGGCGGTTGGTAGCTGCGATTATGACGATACCGGCATTATCTCCGATACCATCCATTTCGACCAACAGTTGATTTAAAGTTTGTTCTCTTTCATCATGCCCGCCACCTAAACCGGCTCCTCTTTGGCGACCGACAGCGTCGATCTCATCGATAAAGATCATGCTCGGTGAGGTCTGTTTCGCTTTTCTAAACATGTCTCGAACCCGGGATGCTCCTACGCCGACAAACATTTCCACAAAATCAGAACCGGATATTGAGTAAAATGGGACATCGGCTTCCCCGGCTACCGCTTTAGCTAATAATGTTTTCCCGGTTCCCGGAGCGCCGACAATCAAAATACCCTTAGGCACCCTAGCTCCCATTTTAGTGAACTTCTTGGGGTTCCTTAAGTATTCAATGAGTTCCTGCATTTCTTCTTTTTCTTCATCACAACCGGCAACATCTTTAAAACGCACTTTGATGTCTCCTTCCAAACGCGCGCGGGAACGTCCGAACTCCATAGCTTTAGAATTTGAGTTGTTGACCCGCGAGAGCATATAAAAGATCAAGCCCGCGGCAATGACATAGGGCACTAAGGATAAAAGCTGATCAAGTATGGTTTTCTCATAAGGGTCGGTAGTGGAAAAATCACTGACATCTTTCAATTTCTCCAAAATACTGACAGCCATAACATCGTTATTGGGTATCTTCGCTGTAAAGCTGACATCTTTACCGTTATCTTTATATTTGCCCTTAAACTCGATAACCGTAGCCTTAGGTGCTATTTCAACTTGGCTTACTCGGTTTTCATTGACGATTTTTACAAACTCTTGATATTTGAGGTTTTTTGGGCTATTGGTATAGCCGAAATTAAAAACCACAGTTAAGGTGGCAAGCACAATAAAAATCGGTAATAGATTCAATAAGGTACGACGATCCAATTTCACTACACATCACCTCACTAACTGTATAGTTCCTTTTTCAAAACACCAATAAAAGGAAGATTGCGATATTTCTGATTAAAATCAAGACCAAAGCCGACTACGAAGTAATCCGGGATATCAAAGCCGATATACTCTGCTTCTATTTCCACAACTCTTCGTGATTTTTTATCCAGTAAAGTTGCCACTTTTACACTTTTGGCCCCTTTGCCATAGAGATACTTCTTGACTGTAGTCAGGGTTCTGCCGGTGTCGACGATATCTTCGACAATGATTATTTCCTTGTCCCTGATAGAGCGATCCAGGTCTTTACGGATATTGATTTCTCCGGTTGATTCTGTGCCGGCATAACTGGAAACATCTAAAAAGTCCACTTCAACCGCTAAATCGATATTCTTTAATAATTCCGCCAAAAAGGGCACCGAGCCTTTCAACAAAGCTACCATAATCGGTTGCCGGTCGTGATATTCATTATTGATTTCTTTACTGAGTTGTTTACAGCGGGCAACTATCTCTTCTTCGGTTATAAGAATTTCCGCAATATCATCAATCAACATATCTTTGCTCCTTTTTAGCTACCTCATAATTTTATCACATATAAATTTTGTTTGTCAGTATAATGTGCAATATCCGCTCCCCAACCGGGAACCAGGATGACTTCATTATGACAATTCACTACTAAAGGCCAAATTTCGCGTTGACTTAAGGCAATTTTATTGTCGATGAAGAAGCGACTTACCTTCTTGGTGCCATATTTCATTTTAAGGCGATCCCCGGCTTGCCACGTCCTGATGGTTATTGGCCAATCGCTGGGGAAAATTTCAACGCCGCTATTACTTGGCCCTTGGCTGGCTAAAATGAAATAGGGGTACTGTTGGTATTGTAGCTCGTTAAGCAGATAACTGTAAGCTGTAACCATAAGCTTTTGAAGTTGTAAATGATTGTTTTGTAAGCTGATGAAGAATTTCTTGTGATATTTGTAGTGGCGCTTAGCTAATAACTGTCTGTCGATTTCTAATAAATGTTTGGTGGTGAAATAGTAATAAGCATTTTCCTTCAATAATTCACTCAATAGTTGTAAACGTACCCGGAGCTCTTGTTTTTGGTAGGCTTTCTTATAATCGATAGACGCAAGAAATTTTTGTTGGACTTCATTTTCCTTTTTGATTTTTTCATGATAAGCTAACAACTCGTCTTTACTTAAACCACCGATTTGTTGCCGCAGTTTGTTGCGTTGATAAAACTCTTCATCGTTAGTTTCATCCCAACCGTAAGTTAAATTGTTAGCGCGACAGTAAGCCAAGACCTCGGCTTTACTGTAGTTTAATAAGGGACGATAAATCGTGACCTTATCCCACTTGGTATACTCCGGCAAGCCATAGTGTCTAACCACCGACCGGCGTTGTTTTTGTAGGAGGTAGGTTTCTATCATATCATTTAGTTGATGGCCGATGGCAATTTGATCACAACCATAATATTGCGTTAATTCTTTAAACCAAGCGTAACGTACTTCGCGGGCCCAGTTTTGGAAATTGCCCGGACGTTGATAGGGATAAAGGCGCTCTAAAGCTAATTGATGTTTTTCACAATAGTCAACCACAATCTTCTCATCACGAAAAGCAGTCGGGCGCTTTTGATAATTGACATGGGCTACGACTACTTCTTTTTTGGCATTTACTAAGCTATCCAAAAGCATCATGGAGTCCGGTCCCCCGGATACTCCAAGCAATAATTTACTCATTTTTACCTTTGGTAATCCAGCGGAATAAAGAAAGTATGGGATGATAACGCGAGTTGATCATTCCGGTAAATTCAATAAATATCTCAAACAAGATAATCAAAGACAACAGGACAATGGACCCCAGTAATTGGTCATAGTGGTATAAATAAGCCGTAGCGCCAAAGATTATAGAAACGCCATATAAAACCAGCACCGTACGACGATGTCCCAGTTTTAGATCAAACATCAATATATGATGTAAATGCGATTTATCGGCTTCCATAATTCTTTTCCCGCTAATCTTGCGTCTTATGATAGCTACCAAAGAATCCATCAAAGGAATAAACAACATGGAAAAAGGCAAGAGTAAAGTGATGAAAGCTGCACTTTTGAAACTGAATAAGGTGATACAAGCTACCACAAACCCTAAGAATTGCGCACCGCAATCGCCCATAAAAGTCGAAGCCGGATGGAAGTTATATGGTAAAAACCCCAGGATAGCCCCAATCAAGATAACAGACCAGATTAAACCACCGACATCGCTGAAGTTAAGACCGATGATACATAAAGTCACTAAGACGATTAAACAAATACCAGCTGCTAAGCCATCTAAGCCGTCAATCAGGTTGATGGCATTAGTTACGCCAATAATCCAAACAAAAGTAACGATATCCAAAATAAAACTATTAGTTAGAGTTAAACCGAAAGGTAAATTAAATTTGGTTAAAGAAACACCACCAATAAAGATGACAATCAAAGCAGCGGTAATCTGCATAGCTAACTTGATAAGCGGTTTGATGTTGATAATATCATCAACTAAACCGGTGATAAAGATTACTGTGGCCCCCAACAAGACGCCTTTGGTCAATTGGTCTAAATTGAGAAACAACAGTGAAGCCGCAATAAAGGCTAAATAAATAGCGATACCGCCGACTCGGGTGATTTTACCGTAATGTACTGTTCTTTCGTTGGTCGCTGCATATAGACCCAGTTTCCCGGCTATACCAGCCACCAGCGGTGTCAGCACCACAGCTATAACAAAAGGTAGTAAAAAATACTCAAACTTCATTTTCTTCCGCTCTCCTGATGATCTTCTTCATTTTCTTTTCGAAATCCGGTCTTTCCAGCATGATAATATTGCCACAGCCCAAGCATTTTATTTTGATGTCGACGCCGACTCGCACTATTTCCCAGTGCCAAGACTTCCGACAGGGATGTTGTTTCCGCATTTGAACAATATCGTGTAATTTATAATCCATAGTCTCTCACTTATTCTTAGCAGCCGCCAACAAATTTTCCATCAAAGTGATAATGGTCAGCGAGCCCACTCCTTTAGGAACCGGGGTAATTGCCGCTACGATATCGACCACTTGACTATAGGCGACATCGCCACAGATACCCTCGTCATCATTGTTGATGCCGACATCGATTACGATGCTTTTGGCGCTAAAGTATTTCGCATCAAAAAACTTTCCACGGCCGATAGCACATACTATTATATCGGCTTTCTTCGTTATTTCAAACAAACTTTCACTTTTAGAGTGACAGATCGTGACGGTCGCATGATCGTTGATCATCAAAGCGGCTAGAGGTTTGCCCACGGCAAGCGAACGGCCGACAATCACGACATTTTTTCCGGCAACTGGGATCTCATAGTAAGCTAATAGGCGCATAACTGCTGCGGCTGTGCAAGGAACTAGACTGGGTTGCCCGGCAAACAAGCGCCCCAAATTATAAGGATGTAAACCATCTAAATCTTTTGCCGGAGCTATTACTTCGATAATCTTTTGACTGTCGATAGATTTAGGCAGAGGCATTTGCAGGATAATACCAGCTATGTTTTTATCTTGATTTAACAATACAATTTCTTTTGTCAAATCTTCTTGACTGATAGTTTCCGGTAAATCCACCCTTTTGACAGTTACTGATAAGGCACTAGCTTTCTTTTCAATTTGTTTGACATATTGTAAAGAACCATAATCCTTCCCCACTATAACCACCGCCATTTGCGGTTTCCAGTGTTCACAGTTTAGTTTTAGTTCTTTTGATAATTCTTGGGCAATAACATCGCCATATAATATCTTTACCATTTGAAATCTCCGCTATCGAGTATGACCGTCACCGGGCCGTCATTTTCTAAAGTCACCAGCATATCAGCCTGAAAAATTCCGGTTTTTACCTCTAAACCCAAGTTTCTTAGGCTTTTATTAAAAACTTCGTAGAGTTCTTCAGCTTGGCTAGCAGGAGCACTGTTAATAAAAGAAGGCCGGCGGCCACTGGCTAAATCAGCGTAGAGGGTAAATTGAGAAACGCTGAGAATTTCGCCCTCAACTTCGGTGATACGCAAATTCATTTTCCCGGCAGCATCATTAAAGATGCGTAAATTACTGATCTTTTCTGCAGCTTTTTCAGCAATAATCTCATTATCCACCCTAGAAAAACCCACCAATAGTAAGTAGCCCTTTCCAATGGCAGCTACCTCTTTCCATTCAACGGTGACGGTGGCACTTTTAACTCTTTGTATTACTACCCGCATAAATAAATCTTAACATATTTCTTTCTACTTTATATTATAATGTTGTCATGAGAGAAACTTTAGCCGTCAAAATGCGACCAACTAAGTTGGATGCAATCATTGGCCAAGAACATTTAAAACCGATTCTCCATAAAATGGTCAGCAATAAGGAGATTTTATCGACGATTTTTTTTGGGCCCAGCGGTACCGGGAAAACCACGATTGCTAACTGTTTAGTTAATGAGTTGCAATTACCCTATCGGGCTATTAATGCAACCACCACCAACAAAAAAGAATTGGATTTAATCTTTGAAGAAGCCGGTTATTATCCGGGCAACATTGTCATCGTCGACGAAATCCATCGTCTCAATAAAGATAAACAAGATCTCTTCTTATCATTTGTGGAAGATTCTAAATTGATTCTTATCGGTTTAACCACGCAAAATCCCTACTTTTCCATCAATCCTTCTTTACGCTCGCGAGTATTATTGCTGGAGTGTAAAGCTTTAAACAACCAACAAATAGTCTCTTACCTAAAAACAGCGATGAGCGATCCTAACGGACTGGACAACAAGTACAAAATCAGTGATTCCACTCTGGAGTTTATTGCCCAAAAAGCCAACGGCGATTTGCGCTTAGCTTTGAATTTTCTTGAAATGGGTAGCTTATTAGCCGAGAAAGATGAAATAACTATAGCTTCCTTAGCCGCCAATCTTTCGCAATCCGCTTTAATCAACGATAAAGATGGTGATGGCATCTATGATTTGATGAGTGCTTTTCAAAAATCGATACGCGGCTCTGATGTTCAGGCGGCTTTGTATTACTTAGCTTTACTTATCAGCGCCAATGACCTGGATGCTTTAGAACGCCGCTTAATCGTCACAGCTTATGAAGACATCGGTTTAGCGAACCCCCAAGCTGTACAAAAGGTGCTCAACGCTATCAATTGTGCCCGTTTAGTCGGTTTCCCGGAAGCTAGGATTATCTTAGCCAATGTGGTTATCGAATTGGCACTTTCCCCAAAATCCAAGTCCGCTATTCAAGCCATCGACAAGGCCTTGGCACAAGTTGAAAAGCAGGCTTATCCTATGCCCTCTTACTTAAAACTGACTCCGGTCAACATGAAAGAAGAAGAGAAATATGATTATGGTGGCGTTGCTTATTGGAATCAAATTCAATACCTACCCGATGAAATAAAAGATTTGGAATTCTACCAACCTTGGGATAGCAGTAATTATGAACGTATTCTTAAGGAGAATTACGAAAAAGCGAAAAAAATTAAAAGAGTGAACTCTTTCAAACCCTTCAAAAAAGCCAAATAATGGCTTTTTTTACAAATCTATTTACGCTTTCCTGTTGGTTTTGAAATAACACACTGTCCCTCCACTTACTTTAGCCTTAACAAAATACAAAGGAGATCTTGCTCTCTCTTTGTGTTATTAGTGTTTACCAGCGTCCGCCGCCGCCGCCACCAAAGCCGCCGCCGGAGAAACCACCGCCGCCACCGCCACCAAAGCTGCCACCGCCACCGGAGAAACCACCGCCACCGAAACTACCACCACCAGCTGAGCGTTCCGGAGGTGGGGGAACAAAAGCTGTAGCTTGAACTCGACTAATACTGGTGTTCAAACGCGTCATGGCGATAGTCGGGTTAAATGTTCCGGTAGTAACATAAAAATCAACTTCCGGTAAAGCAATGTTTTTAAATGCTTTAGTCCAAACGCTGACTAAATTAAAAGCGTAAGCATAAGGTAAAATATCATAGAAAATCCGGGGATTTTCGGCTGCTAACATTTTTAAACGTTCTTGTTCCGCGGTTTTTATAAAATCAAATAGACCGACACAAGCCCCATACAACCTGATTCCCAGTTCCGTTCTTCGCCCCATGATTGCGATAAAATAAATCGTGATGATTGTCACAATAAAATTAATTATCATTACTATCAACTGTAGACTATTATCATTGACATTCATAATCGTGACGGCAAACAACAGTAAAGCTCCGATAGTCGCTCCGGCAATTACCAGCATTTTATATAAACTTGAGTAAGTCTGCCAAAAATCTTTAGCTTTGGAAAGTACGAGACAAGCAGCCACCGTAATGAAAATAACAATAGCGATAAGCACTAAGTTAGGCGTTGGTGTCGATGAACCTAAGATTCTTTTTATGGCATAGATGGCAAAAATCGTACTAGCTAAAGGTAGCCACACAAAAGCCCCCAATAGATATTTCAATACTTTGCTTTTAGTTTCATATAACTTAGTCTTTTTTTTGCTATAGTAATTGATGATCCCGCGTTTTGCGGACTCGATACTGTTGAAGAATTTGCCGCTCAGTTCTTTTTCGGTGGCAATATCGCCTTTCTTAAAAAGCGAAGCGAATAATACTCTTTCATAGTAAGGTTTATCATCTTCCAAGTCTTTTTGTCTGATGAACTTCAAATTTCGCTTTTCCGTATCATCGATTATTAAGTAGTTATCTTTAGCCCATTCCAAAATTTGAGCCACAATATCCCGGGTATGAACCACATTGTCGATTATATACCCCACTGAAGCGGCATTCAGTCCCTGGGGCGCCGAAAACTCGACGGTGGTAACCAAGAAACGATCTTTTCCTGCCGTTAAGTAAAGGAAAAGTGTAAGTGCTAAAAACGCGACACCGACAACACCACTGAGCAACACCAAGTAATTGTAATCGGCTGCTTTAGGAAATTTGAAGTAATTGATGCCGACTTCGACAAATACCGTCACCCCCTCATAGGCTTGTAAGCGGCTTGTTGTCTGACAACTTAAGGTGTAAGTGGTATCATGGTATTGGCAGGTGACATTCTTGGTTTTTTCATAATCACCATACAAGCCACGATAAATTGCCACACTATCATAATTAATTGGCTTAGGAAATTTAATATCAAAACGCACCTTTTCCGTGATGTTTTCCCAATAATTCCCATTGATATTCCAATAAAAAGCTTGGCGGTCTTCCAAGTCCAAGTCTTTGGTATGGACAACATAACTGATCTCATAGGTCTGTAATCCGCTAAGATAGATATCAGGATTCCCAATTCTGATTTGAATATCATTGGGATACTTGGTTATCAGCATTTCTTTATTGACTTTGATGTCGGTAATCGGAAACTCATATAGTCGATGATAAATCTGGTTGTCAATTTCCCAATTCATTTCATATTTAACCGGCAAATTACGGTAAATCCCCCGGCTGCTTTCTAGGAAATTTACTATGATGGTTTCCTTTACATGGTAAGTTCCGTCTTCTTTGACTGTTATCTCAACATAAAAATCCTCAAAAACCATGCCTTCATCGAGTGCTTTTAGTGGTTTTATGGAGTTTAAGGGAACAATAAGAATTCCTGTTACTAACAGAAAAGCTAATAAAAACTTCGTGACTTTGTTCATTTTCCCTAGAAAGTTACAGATACACTTTCTCTTTCAGCTTCATCGTTTATTTCAAACAAACTGCGTTTCTTAAAGCCGAAAATCCCGGCAATGATATTTGAAGGTATACTTTCAACTTTGATATTAAATAACTTGACTACAGCATTATAGTATTTCCGCGAGTTGGCAATTTCCCCTTCGGTGTTTTTTAATTGACTTTGTAAGTCCAAAAATTGAGCATCAGCTTTCAAGTTAGGATAAGCTTCGCTCAGCGCAAATAAACGCCCGATGGCCTCGCTGAAACCAATTTCCGCATCCACCCGTTCTTCAAGCGATTTACTACCGACCGCTTTGTTTCTGGCTTCCACTACTGCTTCCAAAGTTTGACTTTCGTGTTTGGTGTAACCTTTCACGGCCTCCACAATATTCGGTATCAAATCATAGCGTTTTTTCATCATGACATCCATCGTGGAAAAAGCTTCTTCGACACGATTTTTGCCTTTAATAAAACCGTTATAAGTAGCTATTACCCAAACAACGATTACTGCGACAACTACCACACTTCCATAGACGATAGGCATGTTATTTCCCTCCTTAATTCTAAACAAATTTTATACTATTTTTTCTCTTTATACTACCTTATCTCGGTCTTTTCTCAAATCCCGCTTCATGGCAGTAAAGCGAATTCCCTTAACTGTTTGTTCCGGCGTTTCAGCGATAAAACCCATTTTTTGATAAGCCATAATGCCATAGGGTGATGAGTTAACAGAAAGATAATCGGCTGTTGTATGATCAATCAAGATTTCAAGCAGTTTCTTGGCGATGCCTTGCCTGTGATATTCGGCTTTCACAAACAACAGGTTAATGTGATTCGCGCTAGCTGCCAAGACCCCAACAATTTCCTCATTTCTGCGGCAAACCCAAATTCTCATTTTCTTTTTATTTATTTTATCTTCAATCTCTTGCCGGGCAATAAAACTCAAAAATTCCTTAATTCCTTCTTCACTATACTGCGGTGCTTCAAATTGCCAAAAAACTTCTTTCACCAAAGTTAAAGCAGCTGGTATTTGATCCCTTGTTATTTCCTGATATTTGTCAATATTCATCGCCCTATTATACTACACTTTGAATTGCCAATAGCCATAAAAAAACAAACAGTTCTATGTCTGTTTTTTGACAAACTGTTTGTCTTTTTCTAACTTTCTAAGTCTAATTTAAAACTGAACTTTTACGTTTTCTCTTTCTACCGGGTTGACAATCTCAAACAGTGTCGCCCTTTCAAATTTGAATAAACCGGCAATAATGTTACTGGGAACTTTACTTACTTTGTTGTTGTAGTTAACTACTACCCTATTGTAACTGGTTCTGGAAGTAGCTATTTGACCTTCAATATCTTTTAATTGGTTCTGTAGATCAATGAAATTGGTGTTAGCTTTAAGATCAGGATAAGCTTCGCTTAAGGCGAATAAACGACTTAGAGCTCCGCTTAAGTTTTGATCGGCAGCCAGTTTTTCATCAATGGTTCCCCCGCTTACGGCTTTCGCCCGCGCTTCAATTACCGCAGTTAGCGTATCTTTTTCATGAGCACAATAACCTTTTACTGTTTCCACAAGATTGGGAATAAGGTCATAACGTTGCTTTAAAAATACATCCATACCGGAGAAAGCTTCTTCTACCGAGTTTCTTCCCCCGATTAGGCTGTTATAAGTAGATATCCCCCAGAGAACGATTACTGCGATAACTGCTACTATCGCTATGAGTGTGTAATCCATAGTTTAACCCTCCTTTAATCTCTATTTTCTAAATAATACCACGACTTGATTAATAATAATACTCATTTTATTTAGCGCTTTTTACTGCTTGTTTTATTAAGCTCTTTAGTCCAATTTGTCATCATCACGCATATCGGTTTCGCTCCAGCCAAAAGCCTCTTGGCCTTTGTCGCCATCTGGTTCGATATGGATCATGATATCAAAAACATTATCGATACGCTGTTTTATCGCTTTTTCAACTTCAGTGGCGATATCGTGCCCTTGCAAAACCGTGTAATGGGGATTGACGTCGATGTCAAACTCGATATCCCAGAAACCAGAAATATTGCGAACACGGGCTCGGTGCGGATTCGAGGCTCCTTCGACAGCATCGACTGCCTCCACAATGGCGCGGTAAGGAGTGTTATCATCATTTCCGTCCATCAATTCCAAATTTACATCTGTAAAAATGCCAAAAGCTGTCTTGATAACCCACAAACCGACAAATAAAGCCGAAAGTGAATCAGCGTATCCGGCGCCGGTTATAATGGAAAACACAAAACCGCAAAGAACACTGGCTGAAAGAAAAACATCCCCTACCATATTTTTCGCATTAGCGAAGAGTAAGGATGAATTAGTCTTCTTGCCATATAAGTATTGACTTAAAGCCAGCAACACT
This sequence comes from uncultured Erysipelotrichaceae bacterium, assembly GCA_964622375.1. Lineage (GTDB taxonomy): Bacteria > Bacillota_I > Bacilli_A > Erysipelotrichales > Erysipelotrichaceae > CAZUQA01. The sequence goes on from CAZUQA010000038.1 coordinate 17,704, forward strand.
TTTCCCACAATTGAAACAATAGCAATAACTACTATGGTCGTAGAAGGTGCAATTTTATGAACATTGTTTATTAAGTCGGAAATGGCATCGATGGTCAGCTGGGCCCCGGCGAAAAAAATCACAAAAGACAGAAAAGCCGTAGCTACAGCTTCAACTTTACGATGGCCGAAAGGATGCTCAACATCAGCCGGCTTTGCGATGATACCGACAACCGCCAGCATCACGATGCTGATTAAAACATCACTGGAAGAGTCAATTCCATCTCCCAATAAAGCTTTACTATTTGATAGTAAGCCGGCGGTGATTTTCAAGGTCGCAAGAATAGTATTGCCGACAATCGCAATTATTGCGGCACGACGCAGGTATTTAGTGTTATTCAATTCTATCTTCCTTTAGAAAAATTTCTCTTTTTCTTTACTTCCTTCAATTCTTATATTTCGCTACTCTAATATATGCGCTCATTATAACTTTAAATCGTTGTTGTGGGCAATTATTTAGCGACTCAACATTGAGCCAACAAAGCGCCACAATTATTACCAAAGTCTTTATTGTTTATTCTAAGTAAAATCACCGTGGTAGTCTTTTGATAAATAGTATAATAGAAGCACAATAGCCAATAAGCCTAATCACCATCAAGGAGAAAACAATGAAAGTTGAACTATTAGACTTAAGAAGGAATTTTAACAGTATTAAAGAAGAAGTGCAAGTAGCAGTTAATGAAGTTTTTGATAAATGCTCTTTCATTATGGGAGAAAACGTCAAAGCTTTTGAACAAGAATTCTCCAACTATCTGGGCGCCAAGCACAGTATCGCCGTTGGTAACGGGACCGATGCCCTAATTTTAGCTTTAGTGGCTTTGGGTATTGGCAACGGTGACGAAGTGATAACAACGCCTTATACTTTCTTTGCGACCCCGGAAGCTATAGCCCGGGTCGGTGCAGTTCCGGTTTTCGTTGACGTTCGCCTTGACACTTTAAATATTGATGAGAATAAAATTGAAGAAAAAATCACGGAGAAAACCAAAGCTATTATGCCGGTTCATATCTTCGGACATCCTTGTGAAATGGATAAAATCAATGAAATAGCTAAGAAACACCACCTTTATGTCATCGAAGATGCCGCTCAAGCTATCAGTTCATCCTATAAAGGTAAGATGGTCGGCACGCTTTCTGATATTGCCTGCTTCTCCTTTCATCCGACCAAAAATTTGGGGGCTGCCGGCGATGCCGGTATGATTGTCACTAATGATGACTACTTGAATCATTGCTGTCGGGCTTTACGGGTCCATGGTAGTGGTGAACATGGCGAAGCCGTTTACAACCAAAAACACAACATCAAAGAATCAAAAATCAATGAAGCCGGCGCTGATCATACTGTCTATAATCCCTATAAATACCATAATTACCTGGTGGGCTTTAATTCCCGCCTTGACGAAATTCAAGCAGCAGTGTTACGCATAAAATTACGCCAGCTCACTGATTATACTAAACGTCATCGAGAAATCGCCGCGTATTACAACAAGAGCTTTAAAGATACGGAATTGATTATCCCGGTAGAAATTCCCCAATGTTTTCATATCTATCACCAATACTTAATCCGGAGTGAAAAACGTGATGACTTGATGAAAAAGTTGGCAGCCCAAGGCGTGCAAACCGGTATCTATTATCCTTTGCCAATGAATCGTCAGAAAGCTTTTGAAGATTTGCCCTCTAGTGTTGATGTTTGTTACAATGCGGACTTGTTAGCGGCGACTTCTTTGGCTTTACCACTTTATGCTGAATTAACCGATGAAGAAATGGAGTATGTTGCTACTGCTGTTCTTTCTAGCCTTTAAACCGCAAATTCACTTTTCTTAAAATACCAACTAAGCTGCTTAAACTTTTATCGGTTTTAGCAGCTTTGTTGTAGAGTATCCCTTTACCATAAAGCAACCTGCCAATTATCAAACAACTGCAAAGAAAAATTATGTTTATTAAAATAGCCAGAAATATTTCTTTTATTTTGACTGTTGTTAACATTATCCGATAAGGCATAAACAACATTGAGGTTATGGGTAAGAAAGAGCACATTTTTCCTAAGCCTTTTTCCAAATTGGCAACATTGTTCATCGATAACGAGAAATAGTAAAGTCCCATAAAGATGATATACATTGGACTTTGAATATTGCCGGCTTCTTCGACATTACTGACAAAGGATGATATGCTGACCATAATCACTTGAACACTGACAATCCCTAACATCAAGATAATCATTATCAAAAACAAATCACCGATAAAGCGACTGTCAATGCTTATTATTTTGGTTAAATCTGATAGTCTGTTGATGCTGTTATCCAACAAATCCAGTTTCTGTAGACAAGCACAAAGCTTTTCTCCTTTATCAAGCAAATAACGCCAAAGAAAAACTGTAGCGACAATACCACCGGATATTGCCGACTGAATAATAATGTTCAGCCAACCACTGAGCATCTTCCCAAAAAAATGGGCAGACACCGGCAATGTTGTCAAAATCGTCTCTAAAAGTTTAGTGCTCTTTTCATAAACGACTTCATTGGCGGCCATGGCTGAAAAACTTATCATCATGAAATAGATTGTCGTAACAATCATAAAAGCCAGTATGTTGTTATTGGCTTTCTTAGTTTTTTGATCACCGATAAATTCGATACTCAAGTTCAAGAAATTGTCATAGTATTCCAAGTAGGCAATATCTTGTTCGCTTCTGTCTAGGCTAGCATAGTAATTATTTAAAGTTTCAAGCAACAAATTAGTTTGATACATATTTAAAGGATATTTATGATGAATTTCATAGTTATTATCTCGGGTTTTGATTGTAATATCCCCACTTTGATAGGAAATCTTGAATTTATCGTTTTTCCGCAGATAGCTCTGCAATTGATGATCTGTCGTATAGACACTAAGAGCTTCATTGATATCCGGTTGAATAAATACCATAATTTTATCCAAATTGAAAACAACGAGAGTTATCACTAGGAATATGATATTAAAGAATAATGTGGCTTTATTGAAAAAACGGCGTTTGAGCGCGAACTTGATTAATTCTTTCATTCGCTAATCAACTCGGCAATTTTGACTTGTTCCAATTTCAGCTGGTATGTCGCTGGATGTGATAATATTGCTTTAGCTAATTCATTGATATTTATCCGGTCTTTGACAAAATATTGATAATAATCAGCGCGGTTTTCTTTTAGAGTCAAGTAGTCGGCAGCCTGCAAAGCTAATTGTTCTTTATTATGGTAAGTTAAGTATCTCCCCGGATACTGCTCTTTCAGATCGCTGAGGCGACCATTGATTTTTACAATCCCGGCTTTTAGATAGACCAGATAATCAGCTAGCTCTTCGCAATAGTCCAACTGGTGGGAAGAAAAAAGGATTATCACGCCGTTACTTTTTAAGCGACGAAAAACTTTGAGAAACAGCTCAACATTTTCCACATCCAAGCCGGTAAAGGGCTCATCTAAAATTAATAGTTTGGGTTCATGAAGTATCGCTGCTATCAATTGAACTTTCTGTTGGTTCCCTTTAGATAACTCCTGAATCTTTCTTTTCTTGTGTTGGGTTATTTTTAGCTCTTCCAGACAATCATCGATGCGCCAAGTAATATCATAATTGCTCATCTGATGAAGTTTACCTAAAAATTTTAAGTGTTCATAGACTGTTAAGTCTTTATACAGACTTCTTTCTTCCGGTAAATAGCCCAAGACATTTTTCGACAGACTTTTTATCGGCGCATGATTTAAAAGTATCTCGCCTTTGTTGGGGTTTAACAAGCCTAGGATTAAACGAAAAGTCGTAGTTTTCCCTGAACCGTTTTCTCCTAATAAAGCTAAAGCTTCTCCCGGCTGTAGTTGAAAACTGATATTTTGAATACCCAGTTTCTTGCCATAGTATTTAGTCACTCTATTAACTTCCAACATAAAAAACCTCCTATCTATATATAGGAAGTTATATTTTTTATACCTAATTACAACCACTGATTTATCAATTTACAGATTTTATCTTGACAATCGGCTTTGTCGCTGTCAATCCAATGTAGCGGCATCTGATTATTGAACCAGGTATATTGCCGTTTGGCAAATTGCCTGGTATGTACTTTAATCTGTTCTTTAACCTCTTCCAGTGAGTTTTCTTTACGGAAGTAAGCTTTAAACTCTTTATAGCCGATAGCCTGAAAGGCCTGATAGTTAAAAACGTTAGGATCACTTCTTACCAGACTTTCAACTTCTGCCAGCAAACCGCCAGCAAACATCCTATCGACCCTTTCTTCAATTCGTTGATAAAGTTGTTGCCGATCGCGGGTTAAGCCAATCATTAAGACATCGTAAATAGGCTGTCTGTCTTGTTGGGCTAAAAACTCACTTTTATTGCCCGGTAAACTGTCCAACAATTTCATGGTACTCAACAGCCGCTTGCGGTTATTCGGGTGAAGTTTTGCAGCTGCTTGGCTGTCTTGTTTTTTGATTAAAGAAAACAGTTCAAGGTTACTGTAACTACTGTAATCCCTAACGGCATTATTGATTTCGTTAAAACAATAGTCATAAAGCAAGGCTTTAATATAGAGCCCGGTTCCCCCTACCACTATAGGCAGTTTATTGTTTTGACTTATTTGTTTGATTATTTCGCGACCACTTTTTTGAAAGTCATAAACGGAATAACTCTCTGATATATCTTTGTTGTCTAATAAATGATGGCGTATTCCTTTTTTTTCGACTTCTGAGATTTTTGCGGTACCGATATTTAGCTGGCGATATATTTGCATGCTGTCACCACTGATAATCTCGCCATTATATAATCTGGCTAATTCCACAGCCACTGAGCTTTTACCACTGGCCGTTGGTCCGACTAGCACTAACACCTTATCCACGTTCAAATTCCTTGGCTAATTGTTGGTCAGTGAGTTTCACGATGGTTGGCCGGCCATGAGGACAATGGTAGGGATTTTCGCAGTTTAGTAGCTCCCTTACTAAACTAAGCTGTTGATTGCGGTCCAAATATTCATTGAATTTGATTGAACTATGACAAGCTAATGCCGCCAAAGTTGCTTTATGTAACTCGGCGATGTCGAGGCTATCTTGGTTTAAACAATAATCCAGCAGATCGATCAAAAAAGCTTCAACATCCACCTGGGTAATCCACAAAGGAATACTACGGACTAAAACGGCTTTGGGCCCGTACTCTTCAAAAGTGATACCAATAGCTGCTACCTTTTCATTTATCTCTGTTAACCTTTGAATATGGCCGATTGTCAGTTCAAGCGGCGCCAGATTAATGCTTTGTTGGGGATGGTCTTTCTGTAGTAAAGCGCGCCGAAACATTTCGTAATTGCAACGCTCTTGGGCTGCATGTTGGTCGATCAACCACAGTTCATCTTGGAAACTGGCGATGATGTACTTGCCAAAGGCTTGCCCGATGACTGTTGGTTGGTGTACGATGACTGCCGGGTTATCTTCTAAAATGAGCGATTGTTCGAGTTGCAGTTGTTGGTAGATTAAGCGATCTGCTTTGTTGTCTAAATTCCCGGTATGACTTTGGTAAGGTAATACCTGTTCGTTTAGCTCAAAATCTTTGATCAGTTGTCCGCTACTTTTTTCTTTTAAGGTTTTCTTGATGCCGGTTTTAAGTAATGTGGTCAACTCCTTTTCTTTAGAGATTCGAATTTGCCATTTAGTCGGACTGACATTGACATCAGTCAATTGCGGATCAGTTGTGATTTTCAAAACTACTAAAGGGTATTTCCCTTTAGGTAGATAATCACTATAAGCTTCAATTACTGCTTTATTTAAACTGTTGGAAGTAATCAAGCGATTGTTGATGAAAATATTGATGCCGGTTTTATTACTCTTGCTGTAATGGGAGTTACTGATATATCCCGAAATCGCAAAGTCATAGTCCGCTATTTCCATTTTTAGTAGGCGGCTAAATACTCCGGCTCCGTAAATATTAAATAACAATTCGTCAATTTGGCTATTTCCCGGGGAATTAAAAACTAAGCGTTCGTTATTGTAGTATTGAAAGCTGATGTGGGAATAACTCAAGGCAAACTTTTGGATTAAATCACTGATTAAAGCGGTTTCGTATTCTACTGACTTCAAAAATTTGATACGCGCCGGACTCTGATAAAACAACTCCCTGACTATTACCCCGGTCCCGGGATTTCCCGCTTGGGGTTTTACTTCACTAATTACCCCACAGTTGTTGCTGATAGCGAAACTCTGTTGTTGCTGATTACTGATTATCTCACAATGGCTGACAGCTCCGATGGCAGCTAAGGCCTCCCCGCGAAAACCTAGCGAACTCAAGTGATTCAAATCGTAAGCTTTCGTGATTTTACTGGTAGTGTGCGGTAGAAAAGCCAGTTTAAGATCTTCTTTACTCATTCCTTCGCCATCGTCGAAAACGGCGATTTCTTCCATCCCGCCATTTTTGATTCTGATACTGATGTTAGTGGCTTGCCCGTCAATCGCATTTTCAATCAATTCCTTAACAATCGCACTGGGGCGATCTACCACTTCCCCGGCGGCTATCAGATTACTTAGATGTTCATCCAGTACTTTTATTTTATTCATCTTTTTCTTCACTCAATTCTTTCAGCTCCGCTAAGATATTCATTGCCTTAATCGGGGTAATGCCATTGATATCTATTTCAGACAATTGCTGTTTGATTTTGTTGTACTTAGGATTTTCTTTGACCATTTCCACGATCATTTCATTCTGCCGAAAACGATGGTTGTCTTCATATTCCTTCAATAAATGATTGGCCCGATCAATAACGGTTTGCGGCAAATGGGCCAATTTGGCGACATTGATGCCGTAAGATTTACTGGCTTTCCCAGCTTCCACTTTATAAAGGAAAGTGATTTCTTCTTGGCTTTCATGGACTTTGACATTGACATTTTTTAGGCCTGGCAAACTGTCTTCCAACTGTACCAATTCATGGTAGTGGGTCGAAAACAACACTTTGGCTTTAATACAGGTAGTTAAGTATTCAATCATCGCCTGTGCCAAAGACATGCCGTCATAAGTTGAAGTTCCCCGTCCTAACTCGTCAAATAAAACCAGAGAGTTCTCTGTCGCTTTCTGTAGCGCTTGATTAGCTTCGCTCATTTCCACCATGAAAGTCGATTGTCCGCCGCTGATATCATCACTGGCCCCAATCCTGGTGAAAATTTGATCAAACAAAGGAAGATTGGCTTTTTTAGCACAAACATAACAACCCATTTGTGCCATCAACACCGTTAAAGCCACTTGTCTGATGTAAGTGCTTTTCCCCCCCATGTTCGGTCCCGTAATCAACAAAGTTGTTGTTTCTTTATCGAGATAGCAACTGTTGGCCACATATTCTTTAGCCAGGCTCTTTGCGAGTATCGGATGTTTCCCGGCTTCAATAGCTAAAATGCCTTTATTATTAAATTGGGGTTCTACATAACCTGGTTGTTTGCTGATCTCCGCTAAAGCCACTATGGTATCCACCCAAGCTATCATACTCGCTATCTTTTGTAAGTCTTCAATTTTTTCACTAACTGTTTCCAACAGCTTATCAAATAATTCTTTTTCTAATTTACTGGCTTGTTGGTAAGATCGTAATATTTCTTCTTCTTTAGTTTTAAGCTTATCAGTGATAAAGCGCTCGCCATTAACCAAAGTCTGTTTACGCACGAAACCATGTTCATCTTTCAGTAAACTTAAGCTTCCTTTGGAAATCTCAATATAGTAACCGAAAACTTTGTTGTAGCCAATCTTGAGATTTTTAATTTGTGTCAATTCTCTTAACTCATTTTCCATCTCAAAAATCCATTTTTCACCATGGCTTTGAATATCACGATAATAATCCAGCTCCTCATTAAAGCCGCTTTTAAATATTTGACTGTCTTTACTATAAGTATGGGGATCATCATTTAAAGCTCGTTGTAATAAATCAATCGTTTCCTGACAAATATCATCTACTTTGATTTCTTGCCATAAAGGATCATTCAGCAAAGCAAAAATCTTAGCCGCATTCTGCAGACTTACTTTTAGAGCCAGTAAGTCTTTATTGCCAGCCCGATGATATGATAAACGGGCCAACAAGCGTTCAATATCGTAAATTTCTTTTAGACAGTCTTTTATTTGACTTTTTATTAAGAATTCGCGATTCAAGTAAGCAATCAAACTCAAACGATATTTGATTTTGTTTAAGTCGCGTAAAGGATTTTCCACCCATAAACGCAAACAACGGTTGCCTAAAGCTGTATGACATTTATTTAAAAACTGATAAAGTGAGATTTTTTGCGGGTTATAGTTGTTGTTTATTAGCTCTAGATTCAGTTTGCTTTGATAGTCCAAGAAGAGATAGTCAGCGTTACTCAACCACTTAACTTCTCTGATGTTTTTAACTGTTTGTTTTTGCGTACTCTGTAAATACTGTATTAATAGCTTAATACAGTATTGGTAAAGCGGTTCTTCCGCTACCAAGCTAAAGAGTTCGGGATTGATTTCTGCAGCACTACTTTGACAGTGGCTGCTGACAACATTAGTCAATTCTTCCAGTTCTAATGTCCCATCATCCACTACTTCTTTCACATTGTGTTCTTGGATGAATTGTTGCAGACTGGCGACTTGTTTGTTGATACGATGCAAGTAAATGCTCCCCTGACAAATACTGAAGAGACTAAGATAGTAGTATTGTGGTGAAGCAGCGACTGCCACGATGCTGGCATCCTCCAATCCCTCAAGATTAGTCCCCGGCGTCACAATACGGACAATTTCGCGATTCACCATCGTTTTACCATCCGCTTCATTCATTTGTTCAACGATAGCCACCTTGAAGCCGCTATTAACTAAGCGACTCAGATAGTTATCTACAGCGTG
>CAZUQA010000039.1:0-3279 GCA_964622375.1 uncultured Erysipelotrichaceae bacterium
CATGAAGCAGCTTTTCAAAAGGTTATTGATGGTTTCAATGGCTCACAGACCAAGTATGTGGTAGTGGCTGAACAACAACCTTGGAATGAATTTGATGCCAAGTTGATGCAGGCTACCCGTAACGGTACCGGGCCGGATGTGACCAGTATGTGGCCGACCACGGCTATTCAGTATATTACTGAAGGCTTGTTGACGGATTTTGCGCCGTTTATTAATGATCCGAAAACCGGCATTCCGGGCTTTAAAGAAAGTTTAGCTCCGGGTTTGTATGAAGAGATTACCCAATGGGGTGAGAACTCGATTTATTTGTTCCCCTTAACCGGAACCGGGGAAGTGTTGTTCTACAATAAGACCATGTTTGATGAATTAGGTATTCCGGCTCCCAAAACTTGGAGTGATGTTGAAGCTTACAGTAAGCTGATTAAAGAGAAGAAAGGTATTCCGGGCTTTGGTTCTGACTCGATTACCGATACTTTCCTATGCTTGATCAAACAAGCCGGCAGTGACTACATCGATGCCAAAAATGCGGTTATCAACATGGATCGTGACATCGCTATTGAAAAACTGAATTGGTTTGGCAATGGCGTTAAAGACGGCTACTTCCGTTTGGTAGGAGATGATTACTATTTCTCCAATCCTTTTGGCAGCCAAGCTGTTGCTTCTTACATCGGCTCCAGTGCCGGGGTAAGCTACGTATTTGCGGCTGTTGGTGACAAATTCGAAGTTGGTTGTGTGCCGATTCCGCAAGAAGGACCGGTTAAGTATATCTCCTCTTGGGGTATCGGTGATGTTTGTTTGACTAAAGATCCGGAAAAAGCCCGTGGGGTTTATGAATTTTTGAAATACTACCGCCAAAATGAAGTGTTGATTCAATGGGGTGCTGATTTCGGTGCTATTCCTTACTATTTGGATGCGTTGAAGACTGACCAATTTATAGCTTTCGCTGATACTAATATCGCTATTAAAGCTTTGGCCGAAAATCTGCACTATGCCGGAATGCTGCCCAGTATCTTGGGTACCGCCGGTGTCAGAATCCGTTTGGATGAGATGGTACAAAAAGTGGCCTTAGGAACGGCTGATGCCGCTACCGCTTTTGACGATTTTGTCAAAGCAGCTAACGCTGAATTAAAACCGTAATTGTTGTTTATCAAGGGGTGCTTTAAGCACCCCTTTACTTAAATCATGGGGGGCTTATCTATGGGGAAAACACAATTTATCATGTATTCCGGTTTACATACTATCGGGGGTGTCAATGCGGCAGTTATCTATGGTAAAGACCGGGTTATTTTTGAAATGGGGGCAGCTTATGATCCCAAGACCGAAGTCTTTGACGGTCTAGTAGAAAAACGGAATAAAAATTGGCTGGTTGATAAATTGAAGTTGGGCAGCTTGCCCAGAATTCCCGGAATATTTTCTCAAGCGGAACTGGGGGATTATCCTTTGTTAAGCGCTGAAGACAGTGACTTCAATACCGCAATATTCATTACCCACTTACATCTTGACCATATGGCTCATATTAACGCGGTATCACCACTTGTTCCCATTTATATGCACAAAAATGCCCAAATCATTGAAAAAGCTTTGGAAGCAGTCGGGCAGGGGGTTGACGGCGTGCCTCGTGACTATTGTGATTTAGTAGCGGATGAAGTAATAAGAGTAGGAGAAATCGCAGTTTATCCGATATTGACCAATGCGGAAAGCTATGGCGATTTCGCTTTTCTTATTACCACACCCGATGGTACTATCCATTGGACCGGAGATTTATCACTGCATGGCGCTAATGCCGCACTAAACTTCCGCCAGTTGGAAATACTTAAAGAGCGTGATATCGATGTTTTACTCTGTGACTGCACTTCCTTTATGGATGATGTCATGCCGATGATGTATCAAACGATGGACGCCAAAGCGATAACAGCTTCGCCAAGTATACCACTAGGCATGATGAGTGATGCGGATTATGATGCGGCGGTCTACGAGATAGTCAAAGGCGCTAAGAAGCTCTGTGTCTTCAACTACTATCAAAGAGAAATGGCGCAAGCCCAACGTTTTATCGATTGGGCTAAAGCCTTGGGCAGAATCTGTGTTTTTGAACCGGACGCTGCTTATGTGATTTATCAGTTCTTTGGCATTAAACCTAATATCTATATTCCGGATGTTAAAACTTACAGTCAGGCTGATAATTTAGCGTGGTTCCAGGAAATTTTGGCTAACTCCAGGGTAGTAAGCTTAAAAGAAATCAAAGAAAAACCGGAAAACTACCTCTTACAAAACAGCTATCCCCATATTTTAGAGTTGTTCTCTTTACCCGCCGAAGATGCGGTTTATGTCCACGCCGATGGTATACCAATCGGGGAATTTGATCCGGCTTATCAAAGGATGCTTAATTTAGTGGAAAAAGCCGGTTTTAAGTATGCCACTTTCTTTCAAAAGAACTACTTTGGCCATGGCTATCCCTGTCAGGTCAAGTACTTTGTCGATGAAGTAAATCCTAAAGTATTGATTCCTTGTCACTCTTTCAACCCGGAGCGCTTACTGCCTAAGGACGGTAGGCAATTGCTGCCGGAACTTTACAAGACCTATGTCTTGGTTGACCACAACTTGGTTTTAGAGGAAGCTTTATGAAGCTGTTGATATTCTGTATTGATGCCTTGTGTAGCAGTGATATTGACTTAATGGGGCAATTGCCTAACTTTGCTTATGTTTTAGAAAGAGGTTCTTTGATTGAAGAGATTGAGCCGGTATTTCCGGCTTTAACTTATTGTTGTCACACTTCGATTTTAACCGGCACTTATGTCGGCAAACATGAAATTTATCACAATGAAATATTAAAGCGCGGCGGTTTTCTCAATGCTCCTTGGCATAATCAAAGAGTAGATATCAAAGGATTAACTTTACTTGATTATTTTAAGGAACATGACTTAAAAATCTGTTGTCTGAGTTGGCCGGTTTCCGCCGGCGCAAATATTGATTTGAATATGCCGATGATTGTGCCTTATAGCTATCATGGTTACCAACCGGAATTGTGGTTGAATGAGGCTGCCAGTCCAGAGTTGATGCAACGCTATTTTTCTAAGCATAGTCGTCATATCAAAGGACCGGATCGTAGCTTAGACTTGTTTACCATGGCTTTAGCCTTAGATATTCTGGAAGATTACCTCTTACTCGATGTCATGGTGGTAAAAATGTGCGATTTAGATGGCAAACGCCATAGTTATGGTGTCCACCACCAAGCCGTTGATGATCAACTGCGCAAACACGATATGGAATTAGGAGCTATTT
>CAZUQA010000040.1:0-6040 GCA_964622375.1 uncultured Erysipelotrichaceae bacterium
TGATATCATGAAGTTAAAAGCTAACACCAAGTATTTCTCTAAGATTCGTTATGTTTACTATAAAGGAACTACCAGCTACAGTGCTTATTCAGCAATCAGAGAAGTAACGACGAGATAAGGAATATTGAATTAATCAAGCAATAAAAGGAATGAAGAGAGTTTACAACTTCGTTCCTTTTTAAAAGCGCAAATTGATAATAAGATGAGTAACGATTTACGGAAGGATAGTGATAATAACAGATATCCGGTTGAGAAGTGGTGTTACCAACATAGGAAATTGTGTGCTGTTATGGTAAGATGAATCCTAAGAAAAGTGAGGTGTTAGGTTGATGAGTTTTACTGCTCGCTATTTGGATTCAGCGACTAATAAAAATAATTGGCCGGAAAATGATTTGCCGGAGATTTTGTTAGTGGGGCGTTCCAATGTTGGTAAATCCTCATTGTTAAATAACATTTTCCATAATAAAAAGCTGGCTTATGTCGGTAAAACTCCGGGGAAAACACAAATGCTGAACTTTTTTACCAGTGAAGCCTTGGTTTTTGTCGATGCTCCGGGTTATGGTTTCGCTAATCGCAGCAAAGAACAATTAATGGTCTATCAACAACTGATGGAGGATTATCTGCAATATCGCCAACAATTACGTTTTATCATTTGGATATTGGATATCCGCAGAATACCCAATGCTGATGATTTATTGATGTTGCAGTGGCTACAAAACTCCCATCATGATTTCTTAATCATCTTAAACAAAGCTGACAAACTATCGAATAATGAAAATCTCAATCAAAAGACAAGGATCGCCAAGACTCTTAATGTTTCTGTAGAGTTGTTGTTGCTTTATAGTGCTAAAAGCTCTTTGGGCCAAGAAATATTGCTGGAAAAATTGACTGAATTAGCATATAATTAGCTTTAGTTTTGTATTAAAAGGAGAACGATTTATGGCAGAAAAATATGTTTACTTATTTGGGGAAGGTAGCGGTAAAATGCGGGATTTACTGGGAGGTAAAGGGGCTAATTTAGCCGAAATGACCGCGCTGGGTATACCCGTGCCTCCGGGCTTTATTATCACCACAGCAGCCTGTATCCGTTACTATGATGATAATGAAGAGATTAATGAAGACATCATCAAAGAGATTTTTGAATATTTAGAAAAACTGGAAAAAGAGACTGGAAAAACCTTCGGTGACCCGACTAATCCCTTATTGGTGTCGGTACGTTCCGGAGCCCGAGCCAGTATGCCGGGTATGATGGATACCATACTTAACCTCGGGATGAATGATGAAGTGGTAGCCCAGTTCTCCAAAACTTTGGGTAATCCGCGTTTTGTCTATGACTCATATCGGCGCTTTATTCAAATGTATGCTGATGTGGTTATGGAATTGCCCAAGAGTCGTTTTGAAGTGATCATCGATGAAATGAAACATGAAAAAGGTATTCATTATGATAATGAGTTTGATGCTGACGACTTAAAAGCGATGATTGAAAGATTTAAAGTCTTTTATAAAGAGAATCTTAAAAGTGATTTTCCGGATGATCCCAAAGAACAATTAATTGGAGCGGTCAAAGCGGTTTTCCGCTCATGGAATAACCCCCGGGCAATTTTCTACCGTAAAATGAATGATATACCCGGTTCTTGGGGAACAGCGGTTACCGTACAATCCATGGTTTTTGGCAATATGGGTGATGACTGCGGTACCGGGGTGGCTTTTACCCGCAATCCGGCCACCGGCGAAAAGCACCTCTATGGTGAGTTTTTAATGAACGCCCAAGGGGAAGATGTGGTTGCCGGAATCAGAACACCGAAAACCATCGATGAACTGCATGATATTATGCCGGAAGCCTACGACCAGTTTGTGACAATCTGTAGTACCTTAGAAAACCACTATCGTGATATGCAGGATATGGAGTTTACCATCGAAAAAGGCAAACTGTTCATGTTACAAACCCGTAACGGTAAAAGAACAGCCGCTGCCGCTTTAAGAATCGCTTGTGAATTGGTGGATGAAGGTCTGATAAGTGAACAAGAAGCGGTTTTACAGGTTGATCCTAAACAGTTGGATGCTTTATTACATCCGCAATTTGACCCGGAGGCTTTAGCTAAAGCTGAGGTTATCGGAACGGCTTTACCGGCTTCGCCGGGTGCTGCTTGCGGTAAAGTAGCCTTCACGGCGGAAGAAGCTATTGAAAAGTCGAATAATGGTGAGCAAGTTATTTTGGTGCGCTTAGAAACCTCACCGGAAGATATTGAGGGTATGCACGTCTCTCAGGGTATCTTGACAGCGCGGGGCGGTATGACTTCCCACGCGGCTGTGGTAGCGCGCGGTATGGGTACTTGTTGTGTCTGCGGTTGCGGTGATATCAAATTTGGTGCCGGTTACTTTGAGTTAGGCGGTAAACGCTTTACCGGCGATGATTATATTTCTTTGGATGGGGCTACCGGTAAAATCTATGGTCAAGCCATTGCCACGGTAGCGGCCGGTATTTCCGGGGATTTTGATCGGCTGATGCATTGGGCTGATGAAGCCAGAGTACTAAAAATCCGTACTAATGCCGACACCCCCAAAGATGCGGCCCAAGCAAAAGCTTTCGGGGCCGAAGGAATCGGTTTGGTGCGTACTGAGCATATGTTCTTTGATGCTGATCGCATCCAAGCAATGCGGGAAATGATCATCTCCAAGACTACCGAACAAAGAGAAAAAGCCTTAGCTAAGCTGTTGCCGATGCAAAGAGCGGACTTTGAAGGTATCTATGAAGCCATGGCCGGCTTCCCGGTAACTATCCGTTATTTAGATCCACCCTTACATGAATTTTTACCGCAAAATGCCAATGATATCAAAGTCTTAGCTGAAGAAATGAATATCTCAGTTGAAGACTTGGAGCATGTTATAACTTCACTCCATGAGTTCAACCCGATGATGGGACACCGCGGTTGTCGTTTAGCGGTTACTTATCCGGAGATTGCCAAAATGCAAACCCAAGCGGTGATCGAAGCGGCCATCAATGTCAATAAACGTCATCCGGAATATAAAGTTGTACCGGAAATCATGATACCTTTGATCGGTGAAGCTAAAGAATTTGATTATGTCCGGGATATTGTCGTAACTACCGCTGAAGAGATTATCAAGAATAACGGTGTTGAGCTGAAATACTTGGTGGGTACGATGATTGAAATTCCGCGAGCGGCTTTGACAGCGGATGAAGTAGCCAAGACAGCCGAGTTCTTCTCTTTTGGCACCAACGACTTGACACAAATGACATTCGGTTTCTCCCGTGATGATGCCGGAGCTTTCCTGAATGACTATTATGACAAGAAAATCTACGAACAAGATCCTTTCGCCAGAATTGACAAAATCGGGGTTGGCAAATTAGTGGAAATCGCCGTTGAATTAGGACGCAAGACCCGTCCGGATATTAAATTAGGAATCTGTGGTGAACATGGCGGTGATCCTTCATCAATTGAGTTCTGCCACAATGTCGGCTTGGATTATGTTTCTTGTTCGCCTTATCGGGTACCGATTGCCCGCCTGGCTGCTGCCCAAGCGGCTTTGAAAAACAAAAAATAAAAAATAAAAGCATCTCTGAATTATCGGGATGCTTTTTTTGTTATATTGCCGGGACTTCAGGTAGTAGCTTTAAAGCCGGTGTTTGATAAACTGTGCCATGTTAAGATTTTCTCCGGTATAAACAGAGAAACATCTTCCATATGCAGTTGACAAACAGTGTGGGCGAGCTCCAGATTTCTGGTGATGGTAAAATCATAGGACAAACAGAATAATTTTTTATAGGGACAGTTTTTAGTTTTAACATCGACAAGATATAAATAGTTCTTACTTTGCGTTCTAAAGTTTTCCAGGAAAAGGTACAGAGTATCATTGAAAACTTGACGCTCATTTAATTGGCTGAGGAAAAACTCGGCAAACTCATCATCATCTATTGCGAATTTTTCCAGTATAAAACGGCTTAAGTTACTGTTGCTGCTGAAGCTGTAGTCACAATACTCGATGACATCGATAGTTTTTAGAAAATCCTTAATTATGATGTTTTTGTATATTTTATCAATTGCTTGGTATAAAACTAAATCTGAGATATCACGATAGAGATAGACAGCTTCAATTTCCCAACTGACATCGAATTTCAATTGAGCGTGAAGTATCAGGGCTTTATACTTTGACAAATCTTTATAGCGGACAGCATAAGCATTACAGATATCAACAGCGGCAACATGGTTGCCGGCTAAACGTTGCACTTGACGCGCAATTTTTGCCGTGTAAGAGACGCCGTAGGAGCTGCTCACTAACATATTGATATTATAATAACTTGGCGAGACAAAAAGATCAGTGTAAAAAAACTGGGAGAGTAAGGCGATATAATAGGAGGCGAGTTTTTTGTTGATGACTTTTTCTATAGTTGATATGACACTGCGGGCTAAAGCATCACTTAAAGGACCACGATCAAACAACATGCGATTATCACGGTTTAATAAATGGTTGAGGTGTTCCGGCATATTGGCGGAAATCAGGATGTGAAGTAAAACCGATTTAAACTTTAATTTTGAAGTCATGTCAGTAAAAAGGTTGCTGAGAAAGCGCGAATTGCTGCTGCATTGTTCAACTAAGTAATCAAGCTTTTTCAGGTAGTAGCTATATTCCAGGTTGCTCAAATCAATTTCTAAGAATTCTTTTATGCTGAGCAGGTAGACACCCAGTAGTTGATACTCAAAGAAAAGGTTTTCATTGTGGCTGAAACCTAAAGTTTCATAGATTTCCTTGGCGATTTTCATTTCGGTTGAAGAAATGTGCTCAACTTGGCTACAAGGATAATCGATAATCTGTTCAGCCGCAATATCTTTCAAGCTGGCGTAGATAAAACAATGAAGCCGTGGCACTTTGATATCATACAGTTTGTATTCATAACTTTCCGTGATAGCTACAGTTTTTTCTCTTATTGCGTAAAAAAGCGCAAAATCAAAGTTAATTTGGCTACTTTCTTTATTAAAATTTCTTTGTTTATAAGTCAATAATTCATATAGGGAGCTGATGAATTGTCGTTTGTCATAGATGCCACCTTGGAGCTTGATTCCCTTGTTTTTGGAGCTGATTAGTTCCAGATTGAAAGCTTTAGCTGCAGCTTTTAAATCCTGCAACAGCAAAGAAAGCAGGGGCAAAGAAATGAATAATTTACCGGAAAGAGCTTGGTGGCTAATGAAGTTTTTTTCGTGACAGAGTTGGAAAGCCAAATTGATAAGATAGTCTTCATTGTTGTAATTAGTAATGTTTTCTCTGATGTTTGCCTCCATAGTGTTGACCAGTTTAAAGAGCTGTTGTTCATCCTTGACAGTGATACAGTAACCCTTGCTTTTTTTGGCAACAATTTGAAAGGCAACACCGGCTACTTGGTTTAAGGATTTGATATCGTTTTTTATGGTGCGGCTGGAAACGCGAAAATTCTCAGCCAGCAATTCAGAAGTGTAGTAACCGTGATTGCTATAGAGATAGTTGAGTAGGCGGATTTGTCTTTTGTTCATAATTGTTAACTTAAAACTATTATAGTACAATTTACCGTTATTGCTATAACTATTTCCCTTACTAAGTGAAATTGTTTAGTTATTTATTGCTTGGACTTTGCTATTATTTCTAATGTAAATATCGAGAAAGAAAGGAGGATAGTGTGAAGATTATTGTTCAGTCCGATGACTATGGTATGACCTATGGCGTCACCGACGGTATTTGTTTGGCGGCTGCGCAAGGTATTTTGACTTGCACCGGCTTGATGACCAACTGTGAAGCTGCCGCGTATGCGGTAAAAAGAATGAAAGAGTTTCCGCATATTATGCTGGGTCAGGATATTAATCTTTTTGGAGGCAGACCGGTTAGCGATCCGGCTCTAGTACCGGCTTTGGTTGATGAAAAAGGCTGGTTTATTACTTCGATTCAAAGAGCTAAGGACTTAGCCAGTTGGAGTAACATGAAAGACATGGTAGCCAGTGAAGATCCTTTTGATTATGATCAGACCTTGTTGGAAGTGGAAAACCAAGTCCAA
>CAZUQA010000041.1:0-8084 GCA_964622375.1 uncultured Erysipelotrichaceae bacterium
GCTGAGAAAGCACTGTAGTTGGTGGTTCCGTTATAGTAAACATAACGAATCTTATAGAAATACTTGGTGTTAGCTTTTAACTTCATGATATCAAAGTCTGCAACGTCATAAGTTCGGGTAGTCCAAGTTTTCTTATTGGTACTGTAAAGTATTTGTACAGCTGACATGTTATTGGTATTAGTCCAGGTACCCTTTAAACTGGCTAACTCCGCAGTAAGCGTTACATCATTGGGTATTGGTAATGCACTGGTTTTAACCGTTACCACCGGCGTAAAAGCCCCATAGACCAGTTTCTTATTGACCGTCTTCACTGATCTTACCCGATAGTAATAAGTAGTATTAGGTTTCAAGTAATAATCAATAAAACCGATTCCGCTAGTGGTTCCTACCGTCGCAAAGCCTTTAGTTTTACTGGTTGATCTTTGGACTTGATAGTACTCAGCATCAGCTACCGGAGTAATGGTTATGGCCGCTTCAGTATACTTATCAATTAATGAAGTATCTCTAGCGACTATTAAAGTAAAGTTGAAGGTCTTATCCGGGTTTACACCATTAGTAGCTTTTAAAGTCATCGGATAACTGCCCACAGTTAAGCCGGCAGCGATATCCAGCTTCTTAGTCGTGTTATTCCAAGTAATTGCGCCGTTACCACTGGTTTTGCTTACGGTTGGAGTTGGGGTTCCGGTAATGGTGAATACGTTGCTGGAAGTTGCACTGTAGCCTGCAGTTAAAGTCATGGTAGTTGGCCCGGTGATATTTGGAGCAACCGGAGTTATTGCTGTTGATTCCCGGCTGATAATAGCGGTAGCTCCCGGAGCAATATCTACCGTGATATTGTCATCTGTCAAATTAACAGTGGTTGTCGCATTAACCAGTTTCCATTTGTAGTTAGCGCTGGGTGTAGCTGCTTCAAATAGATGAGTTTCCGTAGTACCACTGTTATTAGTCAACTCTAAAGTAGCATTATCGCCAATATAGATATGTCCTCCTGCCACTTGCTGTATCGCTTGACTATTTGGTCCGGGGTTCACCTTTACTGCTGCAGATTCAACTATGCTTAATGATGAACCTGCACTAATTCCTACAGCATTCCATTTAGTGTTTTCTATCGTTAAGTTACCGGTGCCTTTGAAAGTTAAGTTCTTATTATTGCCAACATATACACTTTGCCATGAACTAATATCACCATTTTGACTAATAAAGTTGTTTCCTTGCAAAGCCACAACCGAGTCTGCATAGTAAACTTCAAATGCCAGCGCCGACATATGATTAGCTGTTAGATTCATGGCAGAAAATACTAAGTTGACATTGAGGAAAGCCGGTGTTATCTCTAAATCTGGGTGAGTTCCGGTAATAGTGTAGGTACCATTTTCAGATTCAAAATATAACCTGCAAGGATTATATCTCCATTGTGATTCTGTTGGGTTTGAGTAATTATCCTCCCCAGATGGATTTAGGGTGCCGATGTTAATTGTGACCGGAGTCGGATCAACCGCTAATAGTCTCTTAGATTTCTCCTGTATTAAGCCAAATACCATAAAAGCTACTAAAAACAAAGTCATAATTTTCTTTAAATTAGTTTTCATATTCCCTCCCTTTAGCGATGTCGAAAACTTTAATTGAAAAGCTGTTTTTATCCTATAGTCCCACTATTCTGCATGTGGCTAGGCCCAGGATTATTGTCTAATCCCATTATATATATATATATATTGCAATAGCAAGCGCAGATTGTATAATTTCCATCCCGGTATAAGAGGAAAATTGTTGAAGGCCCTAAAACATTACAATTTCACAAGAAAAAGTAATTCTTGAAAAGAAATCTTATCTGATTCTTAAAATAAATATTCTGAGCGAGCATCAATATCGATATAGCTAATGTTCGCTAAAAGAAAACCGGCGGACCGGCTTCTTATTATTTTGTTGTTTAAATAGCTTGTTTACAAGCTATTTAGGCCGTCAACAAATAGCGGCTCGGATCACTTGATCCATCGATTCTACCGGAATAAAGTCGATATTATCTCTGACCGCTTCAGCTACATCTTCCAAATCTTTCAAATTGCCCTTGGGTATCAAAATGATGTTGATGCCGGAGCGATGAGCTGCTAAGCTCTTTTCCTTCAAGCCACCGATCGGCAGTACATTGCCCCGCAAAGTAACCTCGCCGGTCATGGCAACTTTGGCAGAAATAGCTTTTCCGGTAATAGCTGATATCAGAGCTGTAGTTATCGTGATACCGGCACTGGGACCATCTTTTGGCACGGCACCTTCCGGAATATGGATTTGAATATCATGACCCTCAAAGAAACGCGGTTCGATACCCAACTTTTCGGCATTGGCTTTAACGTAACCGTAAGCCACCGTTGTTGATTCCTTCATGACATCCCCTAACTGACCGGTTACTATCAGATTACCTTTACCGTCAAAGTAGGTAACTTCTATCGGCAAGATGTCCCCGCCAAATTGAGTGAAAGCTAAACCGGTGGCGACACCAATCTGATCTTTCACTTCTTTTTTTGAGAAGTCATAAATCTCTTTTCCCAACATTTCGTTAATCAGCTTTTTATTGACGCTGACGCTACGTTTTTCTTTTTTCATGATAGCCAGTACTGTCTTGCGGCATAAAGTCGATATCAGTCGTTCTAATTGTCGCACTCCGGCTTCCCGGGTGTAATAGCGAATCAAATATAACAGTGATTTATCATCAATTTTAAATTGACTGGCTTTTAGGCCGTGGTTTGCCAGTTGTTTAGCTACCAAGTGGGCTAAGGCAATGTTGACTTTCTCCAGTTCGGTGTAAGAAGAAAGGGTGATGATCTCCAAACGATCACGCAGCGCCATTGGGATATCATCCTGGTAATTAGCGGTGCAGATAAACAGAATATTAGATAAATCATAACTTTCTTCCAAATAGTGGTCTTGGAAGAATTTGTTTTGTTCCGGGTCTAAAACTTCCAGCATGGCGTTGCTGGGATCACCTTTATAATCCATACCCATCTTATCGATTTCGTCAATTAAGAAAACCGGATTGATGACACCCACCCTTTTCATGCCTTGGATAATCTTACCGGGCATCGAGCCTAAGTAGGTACGGCGATGGCCGCGAATTTCCGCTTCATCTTTGACGCCACCGACTGAGATTTTTATAAACTGGCGATCTAAAGCTCGAGCCACCGATTTAGCCAGTGAAGTCTTACCGACTCCCGGGGGCCCGACTAAACAGATAATCGGTGAACTGGTATTGTTGGCAAATTGTTTTACTGCCAGATATTCCAGTATCCGCTCTTTGGGTTTCTCCAAACCAAAATGATCTTCATCCAATCTTTGAGCGACTAAGTTAATATCGGTGTTATCGGTGGTCTTTTGCCACCAAGGCAGCTTCATCAACCAATCGATATAGGTTCTTACTACCCCTGATTCACCGGAAGCTTGGGGTAGCATTTCGTATTTATTTAACTCATCGAGTAGTTTAATTTTAATATTCTCCGGATAAGGATTCTTTTCAATCTGACTGCGTAAATCATCGCTATCATCATCCTTGTCGGATATCTCTCCTAATTCTTCTTTGATCGCCCGCATTTTTTCCCGCAGGTAATAGTCTTTTTGATTTTCCTCGATGCGGTCGCGTACTTTATTATTGATATCTTTTTCAATACCGCTTAGAGTCTTTTCAATCTCCAATTCCCTAATTACGATGGTTAAACGCTCATTGATGTTGATTGCTTCCAGTATCTCTTGTTTACGCTCTAAAGGTAAATGGAAGAATTGGGCAAAGTAGTCACCTAATTCCGGCGCTGATACCCCTTTTGCCAGTTCGGCAACGACTTCTTCCGAAGGAAAGTAACTGGATGAGGAGGCAAACTCTTCCAATTCTTTGGCGACCGTTCTGACTAAAGCCAGCTCTTCCATCTGATCGCCCTGGACGTTGTGGAGAATCTCAATTTCTCCTAAAAACTGTTCGGGCATATTAATCAGGCTAATCAAACGCGCTCTTTCCAAAGCTTTGATTGTCACTTTGCGGCTGTGCTCTTTACGTTTGATATGTTTAATCTCACATAAGCTGCCGATACGATAAATATCGTCATCACTCGGCATTTCCACTAATATATCTTTTTGGGTAACCACAAAAACCAAAGAGTTGTAATTATCAAGTGCCAACTCCGTAGCATTGATACTCTTGGTTCTTCCCACATCAAGAGCGACGGTGTTACCGGGAAAAGCGATAACGCCGCGGGTGATGATCACCGGTATGGTCATTGTTTCTTTATTTTTAAATTTCATCTTACTTTACTTTCATCTTTCTAGCTAATAGCTGAGTTTACTACAATATCCATCGCCTTTCTTAGCTTTAAATCTAAACGCAAATCATTAACTCTGATAGTCTCTTTAATTTCCTTGACTTCTTTTTGATATTGCGCAGCGATTTTCTGATATTCGTCTTCGACTTCACTATCTTCGACTTCTAGCGCTTCTTTATTGGCGATAGCCTCCAATACTAAGCGCAACTTGACTTTGTTGGCGCCATCGATTTTAAACTGTTCCATTAAACTCTCTTTACTTTGACCGCTTAACTGGAAATATAATTCTTCATTTATTCCTTGGCTACTGATTCTGTTGATAAAATCATTATAGAGGTACTCTGTTTCATCATCGATCATCACTTGCGGTACTTCTACTTTAGCATCATTGACAATCAAATCAAACAAATCATTACGGAATTTATCTTCGGCCTTTTTTGTGGCTGTTGCTAACAGGCTGTTGTATATCGACTGTCTAAGTTCCGCCAAATTGCTTACTCCCTCTCTTTTTAAACCTTGAGCAAAATCATCATCGGCAAAAGGCAATATTTTTTCTTTAATTTCATTAACCTTAACTTTGAAGGTCACCGGCTTGCCGGCTAAATGTTTGGATTGATAGTCTTCAGGGAAGATCACTTCGATATCTTTTTCTTCTTCATTTTTCATACCAACTATCTGTTCTTCAAAACCCGGTACAAAGTTGCCGGAGCCGATTTCTAAAGGATAGTTTTCGGCAGAGCCATTTTCAAACTCAACACCATCTAAAAAACCTTTGAAATCAATAACCGCCGTATCACCTTGGGCTACTTCACCGCTTTCTTTAAGTAACAGTTCCGCCAAATTCTCCCGTAGTTTATCAACTTGACCGTCGATATCTTCTTCGCTGATTCTGACTTCATCCTTGGCACAGAAGACATCTTTGTACTTGCCTAAAGTAACTTCTGGTTTGACTACACATTTGAAGGTTAAAGCTGTACTTTCTTTGCTTAAGGCATCAATTTCCAACTCCGGACGCGCTACCAAACTGAGATTGTGTTCTTTTATTGCTGCCATTAAGAATTCACCGGCAAGTGATTCCACAGCTTCGATTAAAACATTTTTATCATCGATCTGTTTTTTTATCATTTCTAAGGGTGCTTTACCGCCGCGAAAACCCGGAACTTTAACATTTCTGGCGATTTTCTTAAAGGCTTTCTCTTGAGCCTGTTGCCAAACCTCACCGCTACAAGTTACTTTAATTTCTCCGGTCGAGTTTTCTAAAGCTGTCCAGGTTGAATTCATATTTTCCTCCTTAGCACTCACAATATCAGAGTGCTACTTATTATTATAAACCAAAAAACTGTCTTGTCAATGATAGCACGGATTTGTCTTATAAATAAACACAATACTTTCGCAAATTCCCATATTTGCCTATTTATAAACTTGACATCTATGCGCGCCAAGCTTTTACCGGCTATTGACACAACTATAAAAGGGCTGATGTTTTCCAGCCCTTTCGTTCATCTACTATTTTTTACTATTTTTGTAAATAAAGTTATAATTTTCTCTTTTTTTCCAAAACAAAGCCCAGGCTGATGCTGCTTATTAACATCAAAACTAGAAGGTAGTGATGTGCCACATCTCCGGTATTAGGTCCGCCACCGGTAACAGGAACCGTCAAAGTGAATACTTGGGTATCCTGACCAAAGCCATTGTCAACATCGATATTGAAGGTATAGATGCCCGATGGTACCGTAGCGGCAACGGTCAATAAACCACTGTCGGGATCGATACTTACGCCACTTGGTAAACCACTTCCGCTCAATGAGAAGCTATGCGGAGCTTCACCGCTGGCCGTAACCTGGAAAGTACTGCTGGCTCCCGGGGTTGTAGTAAAGTGATCTTCTGAAGTAATTAACGGAGCTTCCGCTAACAGCGGGTTGAAAAGATAAGCAACTCTGAGTTTGTATTCTTCACCGGGAATGGCTGTCACTTCCGCCAGATTACCGTTAACGGTAATTTGACTAAACCTATAATAGTCATAGGTCTCCATGTTGCTGACTTCTAAGATAAAAAATACTTTGTAGCTCTCCCCGCTTACACTTTTATTGTAACGGCTACCAAGATCAAGCATCAGACTGGTATTATAGTTTTCCCAAGTAGTTGCGATTATCGCACAATTTCCGCTATCAGCGCTATCCAGCTGTAGTGTCGGAGCAAAATCCGGATTGGCTTGGTAAGTTGGAGGTGTAACTTCAATATTGACATCCCTAAAAAAGTAAGGGTTATCCGGATCGGTCATCGCAAAAAATACTTTTATGGTGATGGTGTCATTGGTATTGTTAATCAGCATAACCGACATGCCGTTTATTCTTATATCGTTAAAGTCAATACCGTAGAAGGTAAAACCGCTTTCAGCACTAAGAATGATAGTCACGCTATATACGGTATCCGGCTGAAAAACATCATATTGGGTCATGACCTGCATACTGGCACTCTCCCAGATTACATCGGAGATGCCGATGTTAGCTTCGGCACTATTAGGAGTAACAGCAACTATTTGCGGGTCAAAATCCGCTTTTTGATATTTTACTGGGACATCTATGGAAATTTCCAGAGCCTCAACAGCAATATCCGCTGCTTTGATTACACTGTGAAAACTCTCACCCGCAAATAAAAAGGGGAAAATAATAGTAAGAACTAAACTTAAGGCAAGTAAACCCTTGGAAATAGCTTGTATTTCGAATTTTTTAGTACGTTTCATAACTCTCTCTCCTAAAGTATGATAAACAATAAAACCAAACAAAAACAAATCGTTGTATAAATTACATATCTTTATGAATATTATTGTTGTTTTGTCTAATAATGTCAATGACATTTAAAGTTGCGACCCATAATGATTAAGCCTGTAAATCATACAAACTACTACGCGCATTCAAAATTCATTTCTGGTAAAATTTTGGACATACTGATTATTGAAATCGAGAACGAATTGCAGCGTTAATTAATAATCCAAGGCGAATAGACCTATCACAAGGAAATAAGCTCAATTAAGGCTTTCTCTCTTTAGATTTATGCCGTACTCGGTACACCTAAACAAAACATCAACTATTTCTTGGTGTTTTGTTGCCAGCTGTCATCTTAAATGATTTATATCCTTACTTTGGAAGCATAATTCGCATTCAATTCAAAATTCCAGGCAAAACCTTCATCAGTGTTTATGCTTTTTCTGATAGGAAG
Source organism: uncultured Erysipelotrichaceae bacterium (assembly GCA_964622375.1). GTDB lineage: Bacteria > Bacillota_I > Bacilli_A > Erysipelotrichales > Erysipelotrichaceae > CAZUQA01. Next base: position 7,515 of record CAZUQA010000041.1, read on the forward strand.
CGCTATACTATTCTTCTCCAGCAGCAAAGCCATGGTAATCACGAAACTATGCCCTAAATAAGCATTAATCGGCATGGTAACTGTTCCGCGGTTCTCCCCTCCTAAAACAAAACCGTTTTCCCCATAAGGACATTTATCATCTATTACGACATCTGCATAATCTTGCACCCTTTTTCTCGATGGGTGCCGACTCACCGCCGTGTTTGCCTCATCAAGAGAAGTCATAAGAATTAGGGAGGCTTCTCTTTCTTCCTTTATTTTACGAGCCATTTCTATAATTGCAGGCTCACCACAATCATGAGAAAACACCAGGAAACAATCACCTTTATTGTTTGGCACAGAAATTAATATTGCTTCGCCATACTCGATAACTGACATATAACGCTTTGCTTTCTTGGGATCCATTATCAACTCTTCATACAATACAGCCTTGTTACACATTATGGTTCCGGCTCTACTATCAATTTCCTGAACCATTTGGTGATCTTTACCACCGCCAAAAACATAACAATTACTATCACTTAATATTGCGTGCGCAGCTAATTCAGCCGCTTTTGTAATATTGACTTC
>CAZUQA010000042.1:0-5453 GCA_964622375.1 uncultured Erysipelotrichaceae bacterium
ATTATCCTGGGTCTTTTAATGCTTGCCATTCTTCACGCAAAATAGCATATTGGAATTTGTCATACCACGCATAATTGAGGGTACAATTTCCTCTTTGCGCTTTAATAAAATGAGCTTCCCGGCGCATACCGATATTTTCCATTATTCTATAAGAAGCACGATTTTCAGCATTACATCCGGCGATGATTATTGTGTTGAACCACGCCAGCATTTCGGCCTTGCTTTGCGGTTCACTTTGTTTGTACTTGTTGTTTTCAAGATTACCACACTAATCAGCATAAAGCAGAAAGTCCGCTTCCTTAAATTTACGATAAACCAGTCGTTCTGATTCGAGTTCGATAAATTTCATTCTCATTTTCGTTTTCTTACCTCACTAAGCGCAGTGGATTTTTCAGTTTGTCCTCATCTTTGATTTCGCCTTATAATATTTTGATTAAGTGCCGTTTCAGTAATCATAATTTGGGTCTCTATTACGGTTACTACAGTTTATAGTAATCATACTATAAAGTGCCGGTATGGTTGTAACATCATCTATCAAGATTTATGTTTCATTAAGTTAAAGAAAAGCGAAGGTTTCTCAACTAAAAGCTAGTGAGTTTTTCGCTTAAATTGTTGATGGCGGAAGCGGTGGGATTCGAACCCACGTGCCCGGTTAAGGACAACTCGATTTCGAGTCGAGCTCGTTATGACCACTTCGATACGCTTCCGCAAGAAAAGATAATCTTTTGACTACTCGGGGAAAACTGTCGTACAATCAAAGCCTTCAGCTAAGTGTTGGCTGGGAATGTTGAAAGTTTTCTGTAGATAGTCAGCTAAAGCACGCATACCCGGTACTTCACAAGCGGAATGATTAACCCGGATAGCTGCGATATTATTATCCAGGCAATATTGAATATCTTGGTAACTTTTACAACCATCTTCACTGAAGACAACAGCTTCCACCGGTAACTTCAAAAAATCATCGATATTGGTTATCGCTCCGGTACCAATAGCTAATGAGGTGATAAGTCGTTGGGGGTCACCAAATACCTGTACGGCATCTTGACCACAAGCAGTAACTGCTTTTGCGACTTTTTTTGCGATTTCTGTAACACTGGTTGGTTCGAACTCAGCATATTTATAGAAAGAGTTTACCGGTCGATCTTTAAAAGGAAGCCCGATAGCTTGGCCCCAGCTGTCGGGGATACCGACTTCCGGTAAACGGTCTAAAACATCATGACAACGAAATACACAGATGTTGTGTTGGGCTAGAAGTTTTCTTTTGCGATTGGCGGATTGATAATAAATTTGATAAGGCTCGGTTGAAGCTTCATAATAGGGTGTTTCATGACAGATGATGAAATTGACTTTGGCAGTAATTGCTTGTTGAATCACTTTGTTGGTCATCATCCAACAGGTGGCGATTTTTTCTACTTCAATATCAGGATCACCGGCTAAAACAATATCTCGGGTTTTACGCCAATTAACCCAAGTGCCTAATTCGTGAAGATGATTGATTATATCTTGTGCTTTCATTTTCTTACCTCTTTTCTATTATATCTTTTTTTGAAATGCTTTATACTAAAATCATGAAAATTGATTTACCACCGGCTTTTGTAGAAGAGATGAAAGACTTACTAAAAGAAGATTTTTCTTTGTTACAAGCTTGTTATGAAAACGAAGCTTATTGTGGGTTAAGGCTTAACCCGCTAAAAATAAGCAAAAAGGATTTTTTGGCTAAGCAAAAATTTAGTCTACAACCTATACCTTGGTGTTCAACTGCCTTCTATTATCAAAAAGGTGAAATAGTCAGCAAACATCCTTGGCATCATGGCGGTTTTTACTACATTCAAGAACCCAGTGCGACGAAAGTTGTGGAAGCGATGAAAATTGAAACAGATGATCTGGTACTGGATTTATGCGCAGCGCCTGGCGGCAAAGCCAGCCAAATAGCCGGCAAGCTTGAAAACGGTTTGCTGATTGCCAATGAAATTAACTATAGCCGGGCTACAGTTTTGGCGGGTAATTTGGAAAGATTAGCCGTTGCCTCAGCTGTAGTAACAAATGAAACACCGGAAAGACTTATCTCGAGCTTCACTGCTTATTTTGATAAAATCCTGGTTGATGCCCCTTGTAGCGGTAGTGGGATGTTTCGCAAAGATCCGACAACAATAAAACAGTGGCAAGCATCTTCGCCGCAAAGCTGCGCTACGCGTCAGCGACACATCCTTAGTACAGCCCAAGCCTTATTGAAAAAAGGCGGTTTACTTGCTTATTCAACCTGCAGTTTTTCCTTTGAGGAAAACGCAGCAATCAGTCAATGGTTTTTAAGTAATCACCCTGAGTTTTCTTTATTAAAAGAAGAGCGTATGTGGCCTTTCCAAATTGCCGGAGAAGGTGGGTATTATGCGCTCTTTAAGAAAGCCGGCTTTGCGGATAAACGGGAAAATAAAGTGTTCAAAAGGAAAAAGGAACTTGAAAATACGGTAAGAAGCTGGTTGGCGCTAAATGAGATAGAATTTCCAACTTCCCTAGTGCATCCTTGGGGGCAACAAATAAATATGATTGCGGAAAATTTCCCTAGCGTCAAAGGCCTAAAAATTCTGCGTTTTGGCTTACCTTTAGGAAATGTGAGAAACTTGAACTTTGTGCCCCATCACAGTTTAGCATTAGCTTTAAAACCGAATTTGCCGCTGGATGAAAAGGCAGCCTATTCTTATTTAAACGGTGAAAGTTTTAAAATTAGTAAGGATGACGGCTGGTATGTAGTCGGGTTTGAAGACTGTAGCCTTGGTTGGGCTAAGTTAAGCCAAGGTATATTGAAAAACCATTATCCCAAAGGCTTACGATTTAAAATAAATATTTGATAAAATATGCAAAGTATACTTGACATATAATGCAAAGTAAACTATACTTCATATGCAAAGTTAACTATGCAAGGAGTCGAGTATGAAAACCAAAATAAGTGAGTTGCGAAAGCTGAGAAAACTTTCCCAAGAAGAATTAGCTGTAGCCGTCGGTGTTACCAGGCAAACAATTACCTCAATAGAAGTAGGGAAGTACACCGCCTCATTAGTACTGGCTTATAAAATAGCTAAATACTTTGACTTGAGTATTGAAGAGGTTTTTGATTTTTCAGACATTAAGGAGGAGGATTAGTTATGAACGATTTTAAACAAGCTTTAAAGAAGAGAGTTATTGTAGCTGTTACATTTTTTTGTGGATTTTTAGCAGTTTTTCTGTTTTTGTTATGGCAAAAAAACAACACTGCTGATCATGTAGCTGAGTTTATCAACGGTTACCAAGTCGGTGGGGTATGTGGCTTAGCGGTATTTGCTTTAATGGGCATTGTACGTTATGGCAGAGCGCTAAGAAACAATGACTATTTGAAAAAACTATATATCTATGAAACTGATGAACGCAATCGTTTGATTTTTGAAAAGGCGGGTTCCTTAGGAATGAATATCGTGATATTTAGTTTAATTAGTGCAGCTATTATTGCCGGTTTCTACAATGAAATTGTCGCTTTGACTTTAATTGTGGCAACTATCGGTGTGGGAATTATCAGATTGACATTAAAGCTATACTATGGAAGGAGATACTAAAATGAAAAGATTGGAAAAAGATAGAGTGCAAAAAGTATTAGTTTTCAGTTTTGTGATTTTTTCTTTGATGAATGGCTTGGGCTTTTTATCCACAACGGAATCTCATCTTGCGGAATTTATTAAAGGATTGAGTTGTGGGGCTATACTGGTTTGTACACTACTGTTATTTAAAATTAAGCGCTTAGAAAATCGGCAGAATTAAAGGACCTGTTGGGCAACCACCAGGTTTTTTATTAGAAAACAAATGATTGCTACTTGACAATGCTGACTGAAAGCTTATAATAATTAGTGGTAGCACTTGCCGCGTAAGAGTGCTAATGGAGGTAGAAATATATGATTAGGCCGCTTCATGATAATGTGGTACTGGAATTAGAAAAGGCAGAAGATAAGACTGCCAGTGGAATTATTTTAACGGAGACTAATAAAGAAAAGCCGACAATTGGCGTGGTAATTGCCGTTGGTCCGGGAAAGATGAGAAAAGGGGAATTGCAGGCGATGTCGGTAAAAGTCGGAGATCGCGTTATTTTTGAAAAGTATGGCAATTCCGAAGTCAAAATTGATGAAGAAGAGTATTTAATAGTAGCGGAAGAAAAAATACTCGGTATTTTAGAATAGGAGAGAGTTACGATGGCAAAGAAAATCAATTATGGGCGCGACTCGCGTCAGGTATTACTTGAAGGAGTAGAAGCACTAAACAACACAGTTAAAGTTACTTTAGGTCCTAAAGGCCGCAATGTCATTCTCGAGAAGAGCTATGGATCACCGTTGATTACTAATGATGGGGTGACCATTGCCAAAGAAATAGAATTGGAAGATGCTTTTGCCAATATGGGAGCTAAGTTGTTGATTGAAGTGGCTTAAAAAACTAACGATAGGGCGGGAGACGGGACAACAACCGCCATACTGTTAGCCAGCAATATGATGAAAAAGGGTTTTGAAGCAGTGGAAAGAGGCGCTAATCCGGTGTTGATGAGAAGTGGTATGGAAAAAGCTTCGCGCTTTATCGCTGATAAACTGTTAGCGATGACTAAACCGATTGAGTCTAATAAAGACATTGCTCAGGTAGCCAGCATTTCCAGCAGTTCCGAAGAAATTGGTGACTATATTGCCAAAGCTATGGATACTGTTGGTAAGGAAGGGGTAATCACTACCGATGAATCCAAAGGTATGGATACCACCATGGAAGTCGTTGAAGGCTATCAATATGACAAGGGTTATATTTCAGCCTACATGGTTTCCAATAAAGAAAAGATGGAAGCGGATTTAGAAAGTCCATATATCTTGGTTACTGACCAAAAGCTGAGCAACATTCAAGAAATACTTCCGGTACTGGAAAAAATTGTAGAATCGCATAAACCTTTGTTGATTATTGCAGATGATATCGATTCAGAAGTATTGACTACTTTGATTGTTAATAAACTTCGCGGAACTTTCAATGTCTTAGCGACCAAAGCCCCCAGTTTCGGCGACCAACAAAAAGCCATGCTGGAAGATATCGCTATTGTTACCGGAGCTAAGTTCATCTCAAAAGAATTGAAGATGGAATTAAAAGAAGTAACCCTGGAAGATTTGGGTACTGCCAATAAGGTTGTAGTAAATAAGGAAAACACGACGATCATCAATGGCAATGGTGAAGAAAAGGCAGTTAAAGAAAGAGTAGCGGAAATTAAGCGGGTTGTTGAAAACACCACCAGCGAGTACGATCTCAAGAAATTACATGAAAGATTAGCTAAACTGACAACCGGTATTGCGGTAATCAAAGTCGGTGCTGCTACCGAAGTTGAACTACAAGATAAGAAGTTGCGGATTGAAGACGCATTAAATGCTACTAAAGCCGCAGTTGCTGAAGGTATTCTGATTGGTGGCGGT
>CAZUQA010000043.1:0-1694 GCA_964622375.1 uncultured Erysipelotrichaceae bacterium
CTGCCTACCGGAATTTGAATAGCTGCCGTCTTGACACCCAGCCTTTGGCGTAAAGAAGCCAAAGCCATTTCGAAATCCGCCCCGGTAGCATCCATCTTATTACAGAATACGATGCGCGGAACGTTGTATTTGGTAGCTTGGCGCCAAACCGTTTCAGTTTGCGGTTCAACACCGGCTTTGCCATCCAATACGGTAACTGCCCCATCTAAAACCCGCAGTGAACGCTCCACTTCCACCGTGAAATCGACATGCCCCGGAGTATCGATAATATTGATGCGATATCCTTTCCAAGTCGTGGTGGTCGCAGCCGAAGTTATCGTAATACCTCTTTCCTGTTCCTGAGCCATCCAATCCATTTGCGATGCTCCATCATGAGTTTCTCCCATTTTATAGGTGATCCCGGTGAAATAGAGTATGCGCTCGGTTGTGGTTGTCTTGCCGGCGTCGATATGGGCCATGATCCCGATATTGCGCGTATTAGCTAAAGCATAATCACGAGCCATCAGTTTACCAACGATAATGGGCAAAGGCGCGATTGGCCTCAGCCATCTTATGCGTATCTTCTTTCTTTTTCACGGAAGCGCCGTTGCCGTTGGCAGCATCGATAATCTCGTTAGCTAGCCGTAGCTCCATCGTCTTTTCCGAACGCAATCGGGCATAGTTAACCAACCAACGTAAACCTAAAGTCAAGCGTCTTTCCGCTGTAACTTCAATCGGTACCTGATAGTTAGCACCACCGACTCTCCGTAATTTTAATTCCAGCAAAGGCATGATATTTTCCATCGCTTGTTCGAAAACTTCCATTGCCGGTTTACCGCTTTTATCTTCAATAATCCCAAAAGCATCATAAAGAATGGTTTGGGCTACCCCTCTTTTGCCGTCAATCATAATCTTGTTGATTAAGCGAGTAACCAGTTTCGAATTATAAATCGGGTCCTGCAAAACATCACGTTTTGCCACACTTCCTTTTCTTGGCATTTTCTTACTCTCCTTTCAACTATTTCGGCTTTTTCGCCCCATAATGCGAACGGCTCTGGCGACGCTCATCAACCCCGGCACAGTCCAAAGTACCACGAATGATGTGATAACGCACACCCGGTAAATCTTTAACTCTTCCGCCCCGAATGATCACCACACTGTGCTCTTGCAGGTTATGCCCGATACCCGGGATATAAGCCGTAACTTCCATACCGTTGCTTAGCCGTACCCTGGCATATTTTCTTAGTGCCGAGTTCGGTTTTTTTGGTGTCATGGTACCGACCCTGGTGCAAACCCCACGCTTTTGCGGGGAATTCAATGCCGTTGTCGTATTCTGCAAAGTGTTGATTCCGCGGTTTAAAGCCGGCGATTTTGATTTGAACACTTTGGAACTCCGCCCTTGACGTACCAGCTGATTTATTGTTGGCATATTCTTTCTCCTAATCTTTCATACACACCGTTCCAGGTGTGCCAACAGTTTCCAAGAATGAGGATTCCCTAAGGAATCCGCTTCATGCTAAGACATTCTACTTTTATTTTTTACTCTTGTCAATCTCTTTCCCCAAAAACTTTCCCCAAAAACCCCAAAAAATTGTGTCGTTACCGCTACCGTTGCCTGACTTGACCAAAAAGGTGACCACATCATATTTTTGTTAAGGAATCAAGTAAAATAGAAGCTTCTGGTGTAATCAGAGGCTTTATTTTGTAGGTTTTCC
>CAZUQA010000044.1:0-3009 GCA_964622375.1 uncultured Erysipelotrichaceae bacterium
GACCTGGTGGTCATCGATTCGGTAGCAGCTTTGGTGCCCCAACAAGAGTTGGATGGGGAGATTTCCGATCAACAGATGGGCTTGCAAGCGAGAATGATGTCAAAAGCGATGCGAAAACTGTCGGGCATCATGAACCAAAAAGAATGTTCGGCGATTTTTATAAATCAATTGCGCGAGAAAATCGGTGTGATGTTCGGCTCACCGGAAACGACACCCGGCGGTCGAGCTTTAAAGTTCTACGCTTCGGTCCGCATCGATGTTCGTAAAGGAGAAGCGATAAAAAATGGTACCGAATTAATCGGTAATAAGGTTACCATCAAAGTTGTCAAGAACAAGGTAGCACCGCCATTTAAGGTTGCCGTGGTCGATATGTTGTACGGGGAAGGTATCAGTCGTTTAAACGAAATAGTCGATTTAGGGGTCAAACTTGAAATAATCGATAAGTCAGGGGCTTGGTTTTCCTACAAAGACGAAAAAATCGGCCAAGGACGTGAAGCGGTCAAAGCTTTCTTGAGTTCTAACCCACTGATTTATCAAGATATCGAAGCACAAATCAAAGAAAAGTTGTTCAATCCACAACCGGTTGAACAAGCGGTGATAGCCACCGGAGAAATAGAAGAAATTGACTAGACAATGGCTCAAAAACTATTGTCTTTTTTAAAGAAGTAGTAAGCTTAAGAATTTCTTAAGAATTCATTAATAATAAAGGAGTGATTAGTCCTAATCGAGAGTTTATACTTAAGTGGAGAGGTTTAGAAAAATGAGCGATAAAGTTTTGGTAGTTGATGATGAACCGGAAATTGCCGATTTAGTGGAGTTGTACTTAAAAAATGAGAATTATCGGGTTTATAAATTCTATGATTCCTCAGCAGCCTTAAACTGTATTGAGCAACAGGAGCTCGATCTGGTAATCCTGGATATTATGTTGCCTAATATGGATGGTTTTTCTTTATGCCAGAAAATTAGGGAGCAGCACACTTATCCGATTATCATGTTGACCGCTAAAGACAGCGAAACTGATAAAATTACCGGTTTAACCCTGGGCGCCGATGACTATTTGGCAAAACCATTTCAGCCACTAGAATTAGTGGCGCGGGTAAAAGCACAGTTGCGCCGTTACAAAAAATACAGCCGGATTGTCGATGAAACAAATGATAACATTATCACCAACGGTGGCCTTATTATCGATGTCGCAGCCCACGAAGTTACCTTAAATGAGAAATGCCTTTCACTTACCCCAACCGAGTTTACGATATTGCGTATTTTGTGCGAACAAGAGGGAAAAGTTGTGAGTTCCGAACAATTGTTTCATGAAATATGGAGTGACGAGTATTACAGTAAGAACAATAACACGATTGCGGTGCACATTAGGCATCTCCGTGAGAAACTCGGAGATACACAAGATAATCCTCGTTATATAAAAACAGTTTGGGGGGTAGGTTACAAAATTGAAAAATAAAACCGGAAGCAAGCCGAATTATCGAGCTTTAGAGAGAAAAATCCTCATAAGAATTATCGTTTTGACTGTCGCGGCGATCTTAATTGTTTACGTTTTTCAAGCATTGGCCCGCGGTAGTTTTGGTAATTTTATTGCCAAGGTGATGGAGTCGCTGTTTGGCCTTTCGCGCGATCAGGCAGTCTGGCTCTATCACGTACTAATCCGTAATAATCTCGATCTACTGATGGTTTTGGCAGTAGCAACTTTCATGATAATCCTGTCACATTTTTTGTTAACCCAGTTTTCTCGCTATTTTAAAGAAATTAGTAAAGGTTTGGATACTTTAGTGGCGGAGGAAGAAAACACGATTAAACTTTCACCGGAAATAGCACCAATGGAGAAGAAATTGATATCGATAAAGAGCGCCTTGAGCGAAAAAGACAGAGAAGCCCGCCTGGCTGAACAACGCAAGAACGACATGGTAATGTACCTGGCTCACGATATCAAGACACCTTTGACTTCGGTTATCGGTTATCTTAGCCTATTGCAGGAATCGGGTGATTTACCAAAAAAACAGCGAGAAAAGTATATTGGTATTACGCTGAATAAAGCCAATCGTCTCGAAAAGCTGGTTGATGAATTCTTTGAAATTGCCCGTTTTAACTTCCAAACGACCGTCTTACAGAAAGAAGTCATCGATTTGTATTATATGTTACAACAGATGACCGATGAGTTTTTCCCTTCATTAAGCAAGAATAAACAAACCATTACTTTGCAGATTCCGGAAAACATGAAAATCTATGGTGATGCTGAAAAACTGGCTCGAGTTTTTAACAACATTATCAAAAACGCAATCGCCTACAGTCCAAAGAATGCCGAAATCAGTATTACGGCGGAGTGTACAGTAAAGGGAAGCATCATCAAATTCAGCAATTTTGGCGTAATCGCTCAAGAAAAACTCGCAGCGATTTTCGAAAAATTCTATCGCCTGGACAGCGCTCGCTCAACCCAAAGCGGAGGAGCCGGATTGGGTTTAGCCATCGCCAAAGAAATTGTCAATAATCATCATGGTTCAATTTGGGCTGGTTGTGATGGAGAACGGACAACGTTCACGGTTGAATTACCGTTACCAGCGAGCCTGGAAACTTAACAATTAATTAATATTTAAAGCTAATAAAGTTAATAAATAAGCAAAACCATCTTAAAAACTAACCCGCACTGTAGCTATAAACTTAAACTACTGAGCGGGTTTTTATTTCGCCGAAAGGATGAGTGAGATGATAACAGAAAAACTACCGTTTCTTCTACCGATACGTCAAGTGCAAAGAAAACTGTTTTTTTATACAAAAATGCATTTTGACAGTAATCTCTATACCAGACACAAAAGTGAGAAAGAGTTAGATTATGAAGTGTTCGCAACGAAAAACGACTTATATAATCCCAACACCGGCTTCCCCCTGATTTATCAAGCAAACAAGGAATTCAACATGAAGTTATTAGCAAGGCAGTTTGACGGATTATTAATCAAACCGCAAGAAGTTTTCTCGTTTTGGCGAGCCGGAAAAGCGGCC
>CAZUQA010000045.1:0-2315 GCA_964622375.1 uncultured Erysipelotrichaceae bacterium
GGCGCTCGGGTAACTGAGGGGTTTATTTTTGAAATTGAAGCTGAATTGAACTCAGCGATTAAATTAGTCATTGATAATGAAGTATATGATTTGCCAATTGTAGAAATCTTGGCAAACAGTCGACTTATTCCTTTAGTTGAAGAAGTAAAAGAGCTTTTAAAATCGCGTTTTGATTTCACGGAATACTATCGCAGTGATCCTTGGTGGCATAACAGTTATAAGATTAAGGTCAATAAAGGGGCTCCGCTAGTTGCATACCATAAGTCAATCAACAGAATTATTGATACCCGTAACTATAAACAGATTAGAGTGCGGGTGTGGCAAAAAAACGGATCGGTGGCTTGGTCATCGCCAATCTTTTTCGAAAGGAGAGCTTAATTATGTATAATTTTGTCTATATTAATACCCATGACACGGGTCGGATGATTAGTCCCTATGGGGTAACGGTTAATACGCCGACGCTACAAACGCTGGCTGAAGAGGGCGCTTTATTTACCCAGGCTTTTTCCTGCGGGCCGACCTGTTCCCCCAGTAGAGCCGCTATGCTGACGGGGCTAACCCCTCACGAAAGCGGTATGTTGGGACTGGCACAACGGGGTTTTTCTTTAAATGAGCCCAAACAACACTTGGCTAACTATCTTGGCAGGCAGGGTTATCAAACGGTTATCAGTGGCATTCAACATGAGGTAGGTTGGTATTTAGATATTGATGAAGCGGGGCTTAAAGCTTTGGGTTACCAGGAAGTCTTGACGGTAGCATCTGATACTTATCCGCGGGAAGACTTATATCAATGGGATAAACGCAACGTTGAAGCCATTGTTGAGTGGTTAAAACAACGAACTGATACCCGTCCGCTGATGTTGACTTATGGTTTGCACGCCACCCACCGTCCCTATCCGGAAACTATTAATGAAGATATCAATCAACGCTATGTGAAACCACCTCATCCTTTACCCCCCAACGAAATATCAAGACATGATCAGGCTCAATTCTTAACTTCGGCTGCCATAGCTGATGAGTGCATTGGCATTTTAATCGCTGCCCTTAAGACTGAAGGTTTATATGATAATACGGTAATTCTCTATACTACCGATCATGGTTTGCCAGTACCATTTAATAAGAGTTTCCTACAGGATAGGGGAATTGGCGTGAGTTTGGTTTTGCGCCATCCCAAATATGGAAGCGGCGAGGTTATTGATCAATTAGTTTCACATCTGGATGTTTTTCCTACAATATGTGACTGTCTGGGTTTAGTAACACCGGACTACGCTAAAGGTAAATCATTTTATTCTTTGCTGCAGAATCCCAGTTTGAAAATTAATGATGCTGTTTATGCCGAGATTAATTTTCATACTTCTTATGAACCGATGCGTTGTGTCAGAACCGAGCGTTACAAGTATATAAGAAACTTTGATGATTCCTGGGATAAATACAATCTTTCTAATCTGGATGATTCCCCGGTCAAAGAACAATTGGTGGAGCTAGGTTGGGGTAATCTAAAGAAGCCTAAAGAGGCGTTTTATGATTGTTGGTTTGATCCCGAAGAAAGTAATAATCTGATTAATGATCCCGATTATCAAGAGATTATCCGGGAATTAAAGGCTAAATTACAGGCTCATATGGAAGCGACGGCTGATCCTCTGCTTTTGGGAGAAATACCTTTCAAGCCAAATTATAAAGTCAATAAAAAAGAATCGATTATTGCTTCAAGTAAAAATGCTGCCGATTATGATCCTCGGGGGCGGACTGCCTAAAGAAAGTCAAGTTAATGAAGTTCTTTACAATGTTAATCAAACCGGCATCCGGTTTATGCAATTTAGAATGTAAATACTGTTTTTATCGTGAGTTAACCGCCAATCGTGAGTACGGTCTGATGAGTCAGGCAGTGATGCAGGCTTGTATAGAACTTCCGCTCAGATATTTTAAGGATGAAACGGAGATTTCCTTTATATTTCAAGGTGGGGAGCCTACTTTAAGAGAATTGGAGTTCTTTCATGAATTTGTTGAGCAGGTAAATAGAACTAAAAAGGAATTTCATCAAATCAAATATGCAATCCAAACCAACGGCTTGCTATTAGATGAGTTCTGGTTGAGCTTTCTTAAGACCCATGATTTTCTGGTGGGTATCTCCCTTGATGGCTGGTTGGCAAATCACGACTCATTTCGCACTAAAAGAGATGGAACGGGTAGCTTTGAAATTGTGCTGAAAACGATTCAAAACCTAAAGAAATATAAAATTGATTTTAATGTTTTAACTGTTATAACATCGTCATTAGCGAAAAATCCGGATGAATTGTTTGCGTTTTACTGTAAGG
>CAZUQA010000046.1:0-20805 GCA_964622375.1 uncultured Erysipelotrichaceae bacterium
AGTTAGCCATTGAGATTCCTATTGAAGGAGGCGATGTTGTTTCGATTCAATCATTCATCGATACAATATTCCCCAACTTCCTAGCTTTAGGGGTTTTGGTATTATTCTGGTATTTGATTGTGAAGAAACGTACCAAGCCGACGACTTTAATTCTTGGGGTTTTGGTGGTTGCTACAGCCGGAGTCTTGCTGGGTATCATGTAAACGCTTATCCGAGAAATTATGATTTAACTAAAGGATGGTGGTAAAACACCGTCCTTTGATATTTTATGACAATCAGAAAAAACGTCTGGTTTAGCCTCGCAAAGGAAGGAGGGCGCTTAATTACTAATTTAAGTGGGGGGTTTTTAGACATGCGTTGACTTAAGGCTATTTTGACGATATAATCTAAAATAGATGAAAGCAGAAACTTGCAAAATGAAAGTGAGGTTTCAATTTCCATGATTAATGTTGGAATAATCGGATGTGGTTCGATAGCTAAACAGCGTCACGCTTACGAATACAGTATTCATCCCCAGGTAAAAATCGCTGGCTTTTTTGACTTGGAGGCTAAGCGCGCTCAGGCCCTGGCTGACAAGTTTGACACTAAGGTTTATAAAACGATGGAAGAGATGTTGGCAGATCCTAACATCGATGCCGTCAGTGTTTGTACGGCTAACACTTATCATGCCGCTTGCACCATTGCCGCTTTAGAAAGCGGAAAGCATGTTTTATGTGAAAAACCGATGGCGACCAGTTGGGAAGATTGTGTAGCCATGATGGAGGCAGCTAAGAAAGCCGGTAAGCGTTTGATGATTGGACAGAATCAACGTTTAGCTCCGGCGCACGCTAAAGCGAAAAAAATATTAGAAAGTGGGGAGTTGGGCAGAGTCATCAGCTTCCAGAGCACTTTTGGTCATAAAGGACCGGAAATGTGGAGTGTTGATCAAAGTGCCAACACCTGGTTTTTTAAGAAAAATTTAGCAGCTTTCGGCTCGATGGCTGATTTAGGCATCCATAAGATCGATTTAATGCGTTATTTGATTGGCGGTAAAGTTACTGCGGTTTATGCTAAATTGATGACTCTAGACAAGAAATTCCCGGATGGTAATTTAATTGAAGTTGATGATAATGCTGTTTTGGTTTTAACTTTCGGTGAAGGGGCAATGGGCACCATAACTACCAGTTGGACCCATTATGGTGAAGAGTGCAATGCGACGACCATCTATTGTGAAAAGGGAATCATCAGTATGTATAAACATCCTAATTACGCTTTAGATATCACTTATGAAGATGGCACCAAAGCTTTATTTGAATTAGAAAAACTGCAAACCAACGATGATGCCCAGCAGCGCAGCTCGCAGGTTATCGATACTTTTATTGGTGGCATTCTCAGTGGACAGCCGACGATATTGGACGCCGAAGCCGTTATCGACTCGATGCGTGTGGTCTTTGCTTGTTTACAATCTTCGCAAGACGGGAAGATTGTTAATTTAGGATAATAAGCCTGCGGGCTTGTTATAAATCTAATTTCTAACGAAATGGAGGAAAAAAAGTATGAAAAAAGTTTTTGCTGTTTTGCTTTGCCTCTTGATGTTAGTTGGAATGACGGGTTGTAAAACTCCCGATAAACCAGCTGACAAAAAGAACACGATTTATGTACTAGGTCCCCGACCCGACCATGGTTGGACCGCCCAAGCCGGTTTCTATGCTGATCGTACAGTTAAAGAAATCAATGCTAAAGGTAAGTACAAAGCTGTTTATTTTGCCGCTTCAACCGGTGAAGAACAAGTTGACCATGTCAACACGATTCTCGCAAACGGTGATGCTCTTGCCGTAGTATTCTTTGCCCAAGATGACGGTGCTAAAGCCGGTCAAGAAGCTTTGATCGATGCTAAGATTCCGTTTATCTCCTTCGACAGAATTATCGAAGGACCGGACAAATTCGCGATTTTGAATGCTTCCGGTGACAACTGGCAATGCGGAGCCGGTATTGCTTATTGGTTAGTAAGCAAAGGTATGGCTCCTGGAGCAACCCTGTTAACGCTTTGGGGTGACAACGGTACAGTTTGTAAACGTCGTCAAGAAGGTTTCGAACAATTCTTAAGAGGTGAAATCAAGTACTATGACAAACATCTGGACAAGACTTTCGAAATTGAAAAGGCCTGGACTAAAGACGAAGTTGCTGCTCTTATCAAAGACTATCAACATGTCGTTGAACCAAACTGGAGCGCAGAAGGTGCTTACAAGTACTTAGAACAAGTTCTGCCTGATGTTGTTAAGAAGGCAAAAGCCAATAACG
The DNA here is from genome assembly GCA_964622375.1 of uncultured Erysipelotrichaceae bacterium. Taxonomy (GTDB): domain Bacteria; phylum Bacillota_I; class Bacilli_A; order Erysipelotrichales; family Erysipelotrichaceae; genus CAZUQA01. The sequence continues at coordinate 2,281 of CAZUQA010000046.1, forward strand.
GCAAACTCTTCATCTATTCTATGGATGATGAAATGACTTTCGGTATGATGAACCTTATCGAATCCAATGCTCTAGATGCAGCAGTTAAAGCTGATTTAGAAGCTCTGGAAGTTTACATTTCAGCTATCGGCGGTATGCAAGAATTATACGATGTAATTGCCGGTACCAGTAAACAAGCTCCGGTGGCGCAAAAATACTTCGAAGATATTATGTCAGTATTCTTCTCGCCGAAGATGATGGAATTTGTAATCAACTATATGCTAGATTACCTTGACAATCCAGCGGCTTGGCCTTACAAAGTTGGTGATGGCAAATACGAACCGGTATGGATCGTTGACAAATCCAATGTCGACAAGTACGAAGGCTTTAAAGGACACGCAGAATAATTTGATTCTATTTGAGCTCGGACGCTGATAGCGTCCGGGCTTCTTTATTTTAGTAAGTGACAGGAGATTTACCATGATACTAGAAATGCAGGGAATATATAAAACTTTCGGCGGTACTAAGGCACTTATTAATGCCGATTTTAATGTGGAAAAAGGAGAAATTCACGCCCTACTGGGGGAGAATGGCGCCGGGAAATCGACATTAATGAATATCTTAACCGGGGTGGTAGCTATGGACAACGGCTCCATTGTTTTTTCCGAAACTGCTTACAACAATCCCTCCATCCGACAAATGGAAAATGCCGGCATTGCCTTTGTGCACCAAGAACGCAACTTAGCTAACGATCTCAATGTTTATGAAAATATTTTTCTCAATCGCGAGCTGACCAAAGGTCCGTTTTTAGACAAGAAAGCGATGGTGCAACACACCCAAGAGTTGTTCAATCAACTGGGGGTCAATATCGATCCTCTTAAAACAGTATCTGAGCTAAAAACCAGTGAAAAACAGTTATTGGAGATTTGTCGCGCTTTGGATACTAAAGCCCAATTGTTTATTCTTGACGAGCCGACCACCGCTTTGTCGGACGATGAGGTTAAGCACCTTTTCGAAATTCTCCGGCGTTTGAAACAACAAGGCAAATCGATTATCTTTATTTCGCATAAGATGGGTGAGATTTTCGAAATTGCCGACCGTTACACCGTTTTGCGTAATGGGGAAATAATTAGTTCAGGATTTATTAAGGATGTCAGCGCCCACCAAGTAACTTTAGATATGGTCGGACAGCAATACATTGACCGTGATGACTACAAACCGCGGCAGCTGGGAGAAGTTGTACTTTCTTTAAGAAATTTCAGCGGCAACGATTTTCACAATATAAACTTGGATGTTAAAAAAGGAGAAATTGTCGCTTTTACCGGTCTATCGGGTTGCGGCGCCAGCGAGTTAATTCAAACGATGTTCGGGGCTTTACCGAGTTTAAGCGGCGAAATGCTGGTCAAAGGCCAGCGAATAAAGGGCAAAATCTTCAACGCCATGAAAAAGGAAGTGGCTATGCTGCCTTCTAATCGTAAAGAGAATTCCATGATTCCTGACGGCAATATACTAGAGAACAACTACATTGCTGAACATGTTTTATCTTGGCCGAGATTCTTTATCGTGCAAAAAGATGAAATAGCAAAATTTCAAACTTATAAACAGATGCTCCAAATAAAAACGGAGGATCCCTTGAATCCTATCGATTCTTTGTCCGGCGGGAATCAACAGAAGATATTCTTGGCGCGTTGGCTAAATATTGGTGCAGAAATTCTCTTGTTTGATAATCCGACCCAGGGTGTCGATGTCGGCGCTAAGGTGGAGATCTATCGTTTGATACTGCAATTTGCCGAAGCCGGTAAAACAGTGATTATCAATACTTTAGAGATACCGGAAATAAAGAAGGTCTCAGACCGTTGTGTGGTTTTCTATGAGGGTGAGATAGTTAAAATATTTAATCATGATGAAATCAATGAACATGATGTCATGTTATGTGCAACAAATGCAATTAATACCGGAAGGGGTGCTGCTTAATGAAAAATATAGCGTTAAAAGACCTAAAACCCAAGGAATTATTAGCCGGTTTATGGTCCAAGTATAGTTTTATCTTTGTCTTCTTTTTGATTTTATTGTTGTATGTTATCACGGTAACGGTCAATGGGAATGTTTTCTCTTGGAATCATATCTCGGCCTTACTGGCCAGCCAAAACACGGTTATCGTCGGTTTAATTGCCTTAGGCATGGCTTTGGTTATCATCACCGGGCAAATTGATTTGTCCGTCGGCTCCAATTTGGTTTTAACTACCGGAGCCGCCGTCTTGGTTTACAATGTCACCGACAGCATCTTGATGATGGTGTTGGCAGCGATTGCCGTCGGTGCTTTCTGCGGTTTGATCAACGGAGTCTTGGTGGGGTATGCCAAAATGCCACCTTTTATTGTGACTTTAGGAACGATGTTGATTTACCGCTCAATAACACTATCCTGTGTCCGTTTGTTTTCTCCGGAAATCACCGGTTCAACCTCCAGTCAGTTCTCCATGTTACGGGACAACAGTACCTATGAGTTTTTGCGTTTAAAGTTTGGTACCGGTAACCTCGATATCGGATCTTTTAGAATGCCTTATATTACCATGCTGTTTATCGTGATTCTGGTAATTGTGATGATTATTGCCACTAAGACAAAATACGGTAAGAAAGTCTATGCCATCGGCAGTAATGAAAAAGCATCATTCCTGGTGGGAATAAACATCAACGCCATGAAGATGTCGGTTTTTGTGGTTACCGGAATTTTAGTCGGTTTAGCCAGTTTTGTTCAGGCTTGTAAGATTGGCAGTGTTACTCCGGCTTCTACCGCTAAGAGCTATGAAATGTATGCCATAGCGGCTGTCGTTTTAGGTGGTATTAATATGGCCGGCGGTCGGGGTAATATCTTAGGTGTCTTCTTTGGCACTTTGTCATATACCACCATCAACAGTATCATTATGAATATCCCGGGATTGAGTGTTGACATCCAAGATACTTTCCAGGGTTTAGTTTTGATTGTCGTCATAATTATTCAAACTATCGGTCCGGTTATCAAAGAACGCTTTGTCGCTTTCCGCCGCCAGCGCCAATCACTAAAACCTGCAAGAACATAAGCTTATTTGACCTTATAGATTTTAAATAGCTCATCCTGTATCTAAAAACTGAGAAATGCAAGAATTAACGGAATGCGGTATTTTCTTTTTTGACTTTTAGCGTTTGATTATTTCTTAAGAACAATCGCGCGATCTTAGTTGAGGAAATAACCATTACTCTTATTTCTTGCTCCAATAGCGGGTGAGGGGGGTAGAGTGTCAAATTTCGTAATTGCTCTGTTACTTAGTACTTGGATTGGTATAGACTCTATAGCTGGCTTAATTTATCCAGGTAACTATTCAGGACTCACGACCGGCATAATAACCGGATTGATCCTTGGTAATGCTGATTTAGGTATGCAGATTGGAGCTTATTGGCTTTTCTTTGATTTAAGTTGGGCTTATTTTGAAACACGATACTACCCAAACTCCAAGTTGTTGTCCCTGTTCTCTGTATTTTATGCCATCAAATTAGGTGATGTAGAACTCGGCATTTTAACCGGTACTTGTATAGCTGTAGATATCGAGATAGTTATGGTGGCTTTTGACCATCTTTGGCGCCTAATAAATGTTGCTTTCCAACAGTATGCCGCTGCTGCTCTAGCAAAGAATAGATTAAAGTGTTTTGAGTTTTGGGCAACGGCAGGTGTCTTTCCCCGATTTTTCTTTCGCGCAATTCCGGTTTTTTGTTTTATTATGCTCTATTACGCTTACCGCTATCCTGACTTTGGTAGGTGGATTCAACCGGGTCTCACTAAGTGGTTTTGGCAAAATGATGATTTTATTACCGGCTTAAGAATGGTGGGCCGTGCTTTACCGGCAGTAGGCTTTGCACAGTTGTTAACCCGCCTGCATCTCAAGAAATACTGGCATTATTTGCTTCTGGGTTTTGTTTGTTTTGCGTACTTTAAAGCTACTACGCTCCTGTTGTTTCTTCTTGGCTCGGCTTTCGCTTGCCTTCATATCAAATTCGCGAAAAAGTAAAGTGGATTTTAATTTATCTTTAAGCAGTTGCTTAAAACCGGAGGAGGCAAAAGGAAAGCATAAAAAGCCCAGGCAATAAATCGGTTAATTAATTGACTGAAGCGCAATTGATGCTTGCGGCTTTGGTGGTGAGTACAGTCTTGCTGCTTCTAATAAACAAAACCCCGATTATCTTTTTACTTACCGGGGTTGGTTGTCACTTTATACCAGCCAAAAGCTTGGTTTCCCATTGGCGGATTTATCAGTACTAAATCACAAAATTTTCGATATAACGTTTAGAAAGCCGTAAAGAGTTGAGAATATCTTCTTCACTCTCTTCGAAAGAGCGGTCTTCAACTTCGATACAAGCATAACCCTTAAAACCGATATCAGTCAAAGCTGAAACGAATTTGCCCCAGTTGACATCACCCAGTCCGGGAATTTTCGGCGCCATAAAATCTAAAGGATAAGCCATGATGCCGACTTTATCTAGTTTGTCAGGATAAAGCTTGATATCTTTGAAATGCACATGGAAGATCTTGTCAGAAAACTCGTAAAGCGGTTTTATATAATCGATCATCTGCCAAACAAAATGGGAAGGATCATAATTGATGCCGAGGTTTTTACTGGGCAGAATATCAAACACCGCTTTCCAGTTAGCCGGGCTTGTCATCAGGTTTTGACCGCCGGGCCATTGGTCATTGCCAAAGAGCATCGGGCAGTTTTCAATACCGATACGGACGTTTAAATCCTCGGCTAAGGCAATAATCGGTCCCCAAGTTTTTTCTAATAGAGCGAGGTTATCTTCCACCGATTTCCACTGGTGCCGACCGATGAAAGTGGTAACCATTTTTATGTCCAAAGCCGCTGAAGCTTTGATGACCTTTTTTAAATGCTCAATACAAAACTCAGCTTTGCCACTATCGCCATCCATAACATTGGGATAATAACCCAGTGATGATATTTCAACCCCGGTTTTTTTACAATACTCCTTAATTTCTCTTATTTTATCAGCATCGAGCTCGTCAACATTGATGTGGCTGACTCCGGCGTAACGCCTTTCCGCTTTGCCCACGGGCCAACAGCACACTTCCACGCAATCAAAACCTAATTCCGCAGCGGTATCCAGCATTTTTTCAAAAGAATAATCTCCGAGAATAGCTGATACAAAACCAATTTTCATATAATTTTCCTTTCCTGTCCCAGTAATAGAACCTGTTTGTCTTATTGCATCTTTAGCCCAATTATAAGCATTGCGCTATAATTGTGTCAATTCAAGAAAACCGGATAATAGGGGATGATCTACTAAAGCAACAGAAGGGGATATTTGGTAGTTAATGAAAGAAATCTATAGTTTTATGTTGTAAAAACAACAGTGTGTTCTTGCGTTGGTTGTTACAATCTAGCCAGAAAACCGGGGGAAAACTAAAATGACTAGACAAATAATTAAGATTGACAAAGAGAAGTGTAATGGTTGTGAACTTTGTGTCCAAGCTTGCCATGAAGGAGCAATTGCCATGGTTGCTGGGAAAGCCGAGTTAGTGAGGGAAGATTATTGTGATGGTTTAGGAGCTTGCTTGCCGGTTTGTCCAACCGGAGCCATTACTATTGAAGAGAAAGCAACAGCCCCAAGCTCTGCAGCGGTTGATCGGCAGCCTACAGTTACGGCAGAACCGGAATCTTTAGCTTGTGGTTGTCCGGGAACCAGTCTGCAACAATTCAAGCGGAGCCAAGCTAGTGAAGTTTCAGAAAAAGGAAGAGTTGATTCACGCCTGAATCAATGGCCGATTCAAATAAAACTGGTGCCGACCAAGGCGCCATATTTTGACCAGGCTCATATTTTGATAGCTGCTGATTGCACAGCTTTTGCCTATGGCAACTTTCACAATGACTACATTAAAAACAAGATTACTTTGATTGGCTGTCCAAAATTGGATGAAGGCGACTACAGCGAAAAACTGCGGGATATAATCAAAAATAATGCGATAAAATCTGTTACCGTGGTGCGGATGGAAGTTCCTTGTTGCGGTGGCTTGGAGAATGCTGTCAAGCTGGCTTTAATAAGTAGCGAGAAAATGCTGCCTTGGCAGGTAGTTACTATCAGTACCAAGGGTGAGATTTTAGAATAAACAGCGGAGCGAATGAATTTTGCTTTACTAAACTTGAAAACTCCGAGTAAGCAGAGTTTTTTAAGACACTGGGTAATTGACTTGGTTTAACAGATTGTAGCCGGTAAAACTGAACAATAATGTGATAATTCACTCTTTTGAATTAGATTGAATCTATGAAATCGCTGTGATATAGTTTGTTAGGTTAAGTAATTCATGAAAAACAGTAAAGAGAATAGCTCAAAAAGAATTAAAATGCGAACAGAAAACCTCAACCTCCACTATGGCACTTTTCAGGCTTTAGGAGACATTAATATGGCGATCCAACAGTGTAGTATCACCGCCATAATCGGACCTTCAGGCTGCGGGAAATCGTCACTATTACGCATCTTTAACCGCATGAATGACTTAATACCGGTAGCTAAAGTAAGTGGTGAAGTTTATCTCGATGAACAACCAATTTACCACAAAGATATGGATGTTGCCGATTTGCGTAGTCGGGTCGGTATGGTTTTTCAAAAACCTAATGTCTTTCCTATGAGTATCTACGAAAACATCGTCATCGGACCTCGGCATCAACAGCGTAATAATAATAAAAGCGCCTTGGACAATTGTGTGGAAAAAAGCCTGCGTCAAGTGAACCTTTGGGATAGCTTAAAGGATGAACTGAAAAGACCGGCATTAGAGTTGACGACCGAACAACAACAGCGCTTATGCATCGCCCGGGCTTTAGCTATGGAACCGGAAGTGGTGTTGATGGATGAGTCCTGTAGCGCCTTAGATCCCGAAGCGACGATGCGCGTTGAAGACTTGATGATGGAATTAGCCGAAAAATATACGATCATTATCGTTACCCACAACATGGAACAAGCGCTGCGGGTTGCCGATATGACGGCTTTTATGATGATTAACGACAATAAAGTCGGAACTTTGGTAGAATATGAAGCCACTTTAGAACTATTTACCCAGCCCAAGGATCCGCGGACTGAAGGTTATATCACCGGGAGGTTTGGCTAATGCGTAAATTAAGACTATTGGGCGCTGCAATCGTACTGCTCAGTTTATTGGGTGGCTGCGTCACTAAACCGGAAGCCAAAATAGTTGTTGCCGGCTCCACTTCGGTGCAACCCTTCGCCGAGATTTTAGCGGAAGCTTATTTTCACGAGCATCCTAATATCGAAATCGATGTTCAAGGTGGTGGCTCTTCCGCCGGTATTATGGCGGTCAAAACCAAGACGGCTGATATCGGTATGTCATCAAGGGAACTGAAAAAAGATGAAATCTTCTGGTCAGTAGAGATAGCCAAAGACGGCTTAGCCTTAATTGTTCATCCGGATAATCCGGTAAGTAATCTCAGCAGCCAACAAGTGCAGGATATCTATAGTCGCAAAATAACCAACTGGAAGCAGGTCGGAGGCAAGGACAGTCCCATCCATATTATCACCAGAGAAGAAGGTTCAGGAACGCGAACGGCTTTCGAAGATTTGATTATGGGGAAAGACAGTGAAATCTCGCCGCGGGCTATAGTTCAGGATTCCAACGGCACCGTCAGACAACTAGTAGCGGGGGATCGCAATGCCATCGGTTTTATTTCTTTGGGTTTGGTTGATAAAACAGTTAAAGCCTTGGCACTTGATGGGGTAGCGGCTACCAAAGAGAATGTCATCAACCTCACTTATAAATTACATCGCCCGTTCTTGTTTATCTGCTTGGATGAACCCGATCAGGCGATTAAAGATTTTATTGACTTTGTGCTTTCTAAGACAGGACAGGATATTTTGAGCCGGGAAGGCTTAATTCCGGAATAGGTTGATATTTATGAGAAAAAATCAAGGTAAATTAGCGCAATATATCTTATTAACCCTGGCTTTATCATCGATTTCCATGTTGATTCTGATAACGGTCTTTATCTTGATCCAGGGCTTACCGATATTTGAAAAAGTCGGGCTATCTGGGTTTATCCTCGGTACCCGCTGGGCGCCGAGTAAGGGTTATTTTGGCATACTGCCGATGATTGTCGGTTCTTTGGCGGTAACTATCGGGGCGGTGGTCATCGGGGTGCCAATCGGCATCTGTTGTGCGGTTTTTTTAGCGGAATATGCTCCGCTTTGGATGAAAAACATCTTTCGCCCGGCGATTCAACTGTTAGCTGGCATACCTTCGGTGGTTTACGGTTTTTGGGGTTTGTTGTTTATTGTGCCGGTAATTCGCGATTATTTAGGCGGTCCGGGCTTAAGCATCCTGGCAGCCGCCATAATCTTGGGTATTATGATTTTGCCGACGGTTGTCAGTATTACGGAAGTCAGCATTCTGGCTTTACCGCGTCAATATAAAGAAGGAGCCCTGGCTTTGGGGATGACCCATTGGCAGGCGATAAAAAGTGTCATGATGCCGGCAGCTAAAAGCGGCATCGTAGCTGCTGTGATCTTAGGCATCGGTAGAGCCGTAGGTGAGACTATGGCGGTTATCATGATAGTCGGCAATGCCGTAGCCATGCCGGAGTCGATACTGGATCCGGTACGAACCTTGACCACTAATATCGGTATCGAGATGGGTTATGCGACCGGTGAACATCAACAAGCCTTGTTTGCCACCGGAATCGTGCTCTTTGTGGTCATTATGCTACTTAACTCGGTGGCGCAATATGTCACCAGGAAGAAAAACTGATGAAAAGTTCAAGAAGAAGAGCAGAAAGAACAGCGAAAATAGTCATCTGGACCGCGGCGATTTTGGTACTGACAGTATTGACAGCGATCATCGGCTATGTTTTGTTTAACGGGCTACCCGTGCTCAGCTGGCAGTTTTTAACGGAAATGCCCAGCAATATGGGGCGTTCCGGCGGCATTGCCTCGCCGATAGTCGGCACGATATTGCTGACAGCAGTCGCTTTGATTATTGCCTTACCTTTTGGGGTGGGAACAGCTTTTTACTTAGCGGAGTATACCAGTGATAACCTTGTTACTAAAATAATTCGTTTCAGTGCTGAGTGTTTAGCCGGAATACCATCTATTGTTTATGGACTTTTCGGTTTTATTTTCTTTGTGAACATTTTGGATTTAGATTGGTCGATATTGTCCGGTGGTTTGACTTTGGCGATTATGATACTACCGACTTTGATTAGAACAGCGGAAGAAGCCATCAGAGCCGTACCGAAAGCTTATCGGGAAACCAGTTATTCTTTAGGGGCGACCAAGTGGCAAACCATTGTCAAAGCGGTTTTCCCTTCAGCCTTGCGCGGTATTGTCAATGGTATCATCCTGAGTATCGGCCGTTGTATCGCCGAAACAGCCGCGGTTATTTTGACGGCTGGCTCCAGTTTGCGGATGCCCTCATCCCTGGCTTCACCGGTTCGCACCATGGCTATTCACTTTTATATCTTGGTGCGTGAAGGAATTTCGTTAGAGAATGCTTATGGCACGGCAGCTTTACTGTTGTTGCTGATTTTTGTGATCAATGTGGTGGCCAACTCTTTAGTTAATAAAGCGGCTAAGAAAGGTTCTTAAAGTCAATCATGAGCAATGAGATTAAAATTCAAGTTAAGAACTTGAACTTCAACTATCATAATAAAGTCGCAATCCATGACCTTAATTTGGATATTCACAAAAATACCATAACAGCGATCATCGGTCCGGCTAATAGTGGTATCACCACATTATTACGCAGTCTCAATCGGCTTTATGAGCTTAATCCCCAAGCTCACTTAAAGGGAGAAATCCTGCTTGATGGTAAGAATATTCATGATAGTGACATCGATGTTAACGAACTGCGACGTAAAGTAGGCATGGTCTTTGATGTACCAACCTCATTACCTTTGTCGATTTATGATAATATAGTATATGGACCACGTTTAAAAGGTGAAAAGAATAAAAAAGCACTTGATGAGCTGGTCGAAAAGTGTTTGCGGCGTGCGGCTCTATGGGAAGCGGTCAAAGATCGCCTGGATGTCGCTGCCCAGAGTCTGTCCGGGGGCCAACAACAACGTTTATGTATTGCCCGGGTTCTGGCTTTAGACCCTGAGGTTATCTTGTTAGATCGCCCTTGTAGCGGCCTCGATCCGATTTCCACGGCTAATATTGAAGAATCACTGGATCAGTTAAAAGCGGAGTACACCATAATAATTGCGCCGCACTCGGTGCAACAAGCCAGTCGGATTTCCGATTATTGTGCCTTCATGTTGCTGGGTGAATTGATTGAAACCGGGCTCAGTGAAGAATTATTTACTGCCCCAAAAGATAAGAGAACTAACGATTATATAACAGGGAGGTTTGGATAATGAGAAAAAAATTTGATGAACAACTTGCTGATTTGCACCAATCGCTCATTAAAATGGGGCGCGCCGTGGAATATGCTATCGGTATCGCTAATGAAGCTTTGATTAATCGCGATTGCGAAAAAGCGGAAAGAGCGATTGCGTATGATGCGGAAATCGACAACATGGAACGGGATATTGAAAGCCAGTGTTTGAAACTGATTTTACAACAACAACCGGTAGCCGGTGATTTGCGCTTGATTTCGGCAATTTTAAAAATGATTACCGACTTGGAAAGGGTCGGCGATCATTCGGCGGATATATCCGAGATAACCATCATGATGGGGCATACCCCCTTTATCAAGAAATTGGAACATATCCCAAGAATGGCTGGGGCTACCCAAAGAATGGTTTCGGAGAGTATCCAAGCCTTTGTCAATACCGATTTACAATTAGCTAAAAAAGTTGTCGATGATGACGATGAGGTCGATGAGCTGTTTGTCACGGTTAAAAAAGAGCTGATCAACGCCATTCGCAGTGATATCGAAAAAAGCGATCAAGCTATCGATTTGTTGATGATCGCTAAATACTTTGAAAGAATCGGGGACCATGCCACTAATATTGCTGAGTGGGTAATCTTCTCGGTTACCGGCGAGCACTACGAAGGTCACCATCATTAGCCGTTATTTTTTCGTTTTTTTGTTTAGTAAGGAAAAACCCGGCTTAAAAGAAGAGAGAAGAAATTTATGAGCCAGGAAACACCAGAAACCAAAAAGCAGCCAAGAAAGGGCGATATCCCGGCAATAATCGCTTTTGTTTTAGCCTTAATCCCTTACTTATTGGCGGCTCTGTGTTACCTTTTGACTCTACCGAATAAGGGAGTGCCGGGGGGTGATGCTGCTTGGTGGTTACTGATTTTTTATTTTTGGACAATCGGCTTTCCAATCTTGTTGCTTTCTATCGTTTGTGGCATTTGGGGTTTTAACAGCAGAAACAAGATTTTTGCCCGTCTGGGTTTTATCCTGTCTTTCTTGGTAGCCGTGGCAGCCTGTTACTTGCTTTTCTTGCAATAATCCAAGTTAAAAACTACAGTGAAATACCTCTTTAATCAATAATCTATAGCGCTGTCATACTTGCGACAATGATCTTTATTACGCTACTAAGAAAGATGTTTATTGAATAAAGCAATTGCTACAGAATAAACTGTTTTTTGGGTTTTACTAAAAACTTTTCTGGCTTGCGGTGAGTTTATTTAGGTAAAAAATTGTCAGCTTAGGGTAATTTGACCAAATATTGACGGCAATGCTGAATTGCTGTATTATTGTTTTAATACAGTGAGTCTATAGACAAAAATACAGTTAGCGACACAAAAGTAATAGTGATATTAAGAAGTGGATAAGTAACTTGGCTACAGTAAACCGTATTTGTTCGAGCTTTGCCTAGAATATGAGAATTGGCGTATAATTACCAGTGTTGACTGGGGTTGACGGAAAGGAGTTTTCCTAATGTTACAACTGACAGCTATTAAAAAATCCTATCGTACCGGAAGTTTTGTCCAGAATGCTTTGGATGGTGTATCGGTAGCTTTTCGCAATAACGAATTTGCCGCGGTGCTGGGGCCTTCCGGCTCCGGAAAAACCACGATGCTCAATATCATCGGAGGTCTAGACCGCTATGATGAAGGTGATCTAAAGATTGACGATGTCAGTACCAAACAGTATAAAGATCGTGATTGGGATATCTACCGCAATAATCGCATCGGTTTTGTCTTTCAAAGCTACAATTTGATTCCTCACCAATCGGTTCTTGCTAATGTCGAGTTGGCTTTGACATTAAGCGGAATTTCTCGCAAAGAAAGAAGAGAGCGGGCGATTCAAGCTTTAGATGAAGTCGGCTTAATCGATCATATCAATAAAAAACCCAGCCAGATGAGTGGGGGACAAATGCAAAGAGTGGCGATCGCCCGGGCTTTGATAAACGATCCGGAGATTCTTTTAGCCGATGAACCAACCGGAGCTTTAGATTCGGAGACCAGTAAACAGGTGATGGAACTGTTGACGAAGATTGCCAAAGATCGTTTAGTAGTTATGGTTACCCATAATAATGCTCTGGCTGAACGTTATGCCAATCGTCTGATACGTCTGACCGACGGTAAAATAACCTCAGATTCTCATCCTTTTGATCCAGAGACAGAAAAAGAAGTCAATACTCGGGAAATCCGGAAAACCAGTATGTCGTTTTGGACAGCGGTGTCTTTGTCTTTCAGCAACTTAATGACTAAAAAAACCCGAACCTTTATCACTGCTTTAGCCGGTTCCATCGGTATCGTCGGCATTGCCGCAATATTCGCTTTAGCCAACGGAATAAACATTTACATAAAAAACGTCGAAGAAGAGACTTTAAGTATGTACCCTTTAACCATTCAAAGCTCAGGTTTTGACTTCACCAGTATCTTCGCCAATCATACCAGTGAAGGTCCGCATGATGGTTCGGAAACTGACCGTGACTTCATCCGAGAATGGCGAATCTTGGACAAGGTATTTTCTAACCGTAAACGCAATGATTTAGCCACTCTAAAAAGTCATTTCGACAAGAATAAAGCTACTGTTGATCAATATGCCATAACTGTCCAATATACCTACGATGTCACACCCCAGATTTTCTTGAAAGACACGGAAAAGAGCATCGAACAAGTCAATCCTGATGCTATTTTCAGTAAAATGATGATGGGGCAATCCAGCGGTATGGGTTTTAATATGATAAACCGCATGCAGATGTTTTTAGAGTTACCTAATGAATCGAAACTATATGATAACCAGTACTTGGTGGTAGCCGGTCATTGGCCAAAGAAGTACGATGAGTTGGTACTGGTGGTTTATGAAAACAATTCCATAAGCGATTTCTTATTGTACTCAATCGGTATCAAAAGTCGTGATGATTTGCGGGCTATGTTGGAAGCCGTGATGAATAACACGGAAGCTGACTTAGTCCAGGAGGAACGCGGTGACCGCTATGAATACTCCGATTTTATGGGTATGGAATTTAAAATGATTTTGGCTGCCGATAAATACCAATACGATCCAAAGTACAAGGTTTGGGTCGACAAAACCAAAGATGAGAAGTACATGCGTAATCTTCTGGATAATCAAGCCATGACTTTAAAAATTGTCGGTATTGTCAAACCGGATCCTGAAGCTACGATTTACTCACTTGATGCCGGTATTTACTATAGCCCGGAGCTTATCGCGTATTTAATGAAACAAGGAGCCCAACAACAAATAGTGCTTGACCAGTTAGCTGAGCCTACTAAAAATGTTATCAGCGGCAATACCTTTCTTTATGATAAAGATAATCCCCGTAATAAATTTGATTTCTCAAAAATAATCAAGATTGACAAGAACGCTATCAGTAAAGGTTTTCAGATGGATCAATCGGCTTTTACAAATATCAATTTAGATTTTTCCAGTATCCCTTTGCCGGCTTTTGATGTGAATCAATTGTTGGCAGCTATGGCCGGACAACTTAACATACCAAGCAGCCAACTATCCGCAATTATGACGCAAACCATGGGAGAATTTATGACTGAAGAGCTGGCTAAGGGTGTTACTGATCCCAATGCCATGATTGCCGATTTACCGGCTTACTTGGCTCGTAGCGATGTGCAAGCAAAACTAAGTGCCCGTTTATCGGCAGTTATCAGCCCTTCGCTTATTCAAGAGCAACTGAGCAAAGCCTTGTCACAATATATGCAAACGATGATTCAGGCTTACATGGGTCAAATGATGGCCCAGTTGAGTGAACAAATCCAATTGAGCATCCAACAAGCTTTTGCCAGTATGCCGGCACAAATGGCACGTGCCTTTTCCCGAGCTTTCAAGATTAATATGAATGAAGAAGAAATTATGGAATTAATGACGGCCATGATGAGCCCGGATGACAGCAGTTATGAAAAGAACTTGTCAGCTTTCGGTTATGCGAATGTACAAGAGCCGATACAGATAAACATCTATCCTAAGGATTTTGAATCCAAAAAAGAAATAATTGCTTTTTTGGATCAATATAATGACAGTATGGTTTCCAAAGGAACACCGGAAAAAGTTATTCGTTATGTCGATATTGTCGGAACCCTGATGTCTTCGGTTACTTCCATCGTTGATTTGGTCAGCTATGCCCTGGTTGCTTTTGTCTCGATTTCTCTGGTAGTTTCTTCGATAATGATTGGGGTAATAACCTATATCTCAGTATTAGAAAGGAAGAAGGAAATCGGGATACTACGCGCAGTAGGTGCCAGCAAGAAAGATATCAGAAGAGTATTCAACGCTGAAACGATGATCGTCGGTTTAGTTGCCGGTATCCTGGGTATTCTGGTGACTTTGGTAATCAGTTTGGTGGCGAATATAATTCTCTACAATAAATTTGAAATTAAAAACTTGTCACAGTTACCACTGGATGTTGCGCTGATCTTGATTGCTGTCAGCGTGTTACTGTCTTATATCGCCGGCTTGATACCGGCTTCAGCCGCTACCAGAAAAGATCCGGTAGAAGCTTTAAGGACGGAATAAAACGAACCTAAAACAAAATAAAAAGGGATTTGCCCTTATGGCAAATCCCTTTTCTTCATCCTTGGTAATTATTCTTTGTTAGCTTCGATGCAGAAATCAATGCAGCCAACGGTATAGTTCACCATGGCTAAAAAATACACCGGGATAGCGATGAGGTGAATGAGACCGGCAATAAACCAGAAGCTCATCAACAAGAGCGCGGAAGAAAGTAAAGAAAGCGTACCCAAAGTCAGGGCTAACATACCGAGTAAAGCTAGAACATAGTACACGGTAGCTTTGCGCGTTGCTGTGCCAAGTTTTCCTGTTAACCACATCATAATGGCGATGGTGATAGCTGCGCCAATGGCGAAGCTGATGATTTGGGAGAAGAAACCCGCAGCGGAACGGTTAAAAATTGAGCCTACCGATGTAAGAGCCGTATAAGCCAAACTCAAAAAAGTGCCGGTGGTGATATCAGTCACTACGCTTTCAGGAACTTCAATAACCTTATCTCCGGGCTTAATCTTCGCAAATAAGCCACCGGCTTTAAAATAACCAATTAATTTAGAAACATTGTCAAACATAATTCATCCTCCTTGTAGATATTGATCAAGACAATCTATTACTTAAACTCAGAATGTGCTAAAGCTTTTTGAAAAAGCTCGGCTACACTACTGTCTGTAGCTATTTTAGAACAAATTCAAAAAAAATTCAAAGTATTATAAAAAACAACATAAAACAACAATGTAAAATGTTGAATAATGTTGTTTTATGCTATAATTATGACAAAGAGGTATATAATATGAACACTTATCTGCAATTTAAACCGAGTAATGATGATATTGATCTGGAAAGAATCAATCGTTTTCAAAAATATCTGACAGAAAGAAAACCGACAGTCTGTTACCAAAGAGCGAAAATAATAACTGAAGTTTATCGCAACAATCAGAATAAATCCTGGGAGATGAAAAAAGCTTTGGCTTTAAAGGCACTTTTGTCAGAGATGGATGTCTATTTGGAAGAAGACAGTTTGATTATCGGCAATCAGGCTTCACGGAACTTCGCTGCTCCGGTTTTTCCGGAATATTCCTTTAATTGGTTGATCAAGGAGTTAGATGAATTGGGGAAGCGCAGTGGTGATTTTTTCTTGGTTGATGAAGAGACTAAGAGTGAGCTAAGAGCTTTACAGGATTTTTGGCAAGGTATCACTCATCAGGATGAGGTTAATCGCAATCTACCGGCAATCAATTTGGAAGCGGAGAAACAGGGCGTGCTGCATCGTGGCGGTATCAGTATGTCCGGAGACGGCCATATAGTGCCAAACCATCAATTAGTCTTGGAAAGAGGATTTATCGGTGTTAAAAAAGTGGCGGAAGATAAACTGGGGAATCCCAACTTAAGTGAAAGCCAAAAAGACTTCTATCAAGCGGTGATGATATCCATGGATGCTGCCAATATTTACATCCAACGTTTACAGGATTTAGCCAGAGGCGAAGCTGAGAAAACTAATTCCACCAAAAGAAAACTAGAATTAGTTGACATGGTAGCCATGTTGCAGGAAATCCTGGATGGAGAAATCAAGTCTTTCTACGCCGGAGTAGAAGCTATCTATCTGGTGCACTTGATCATGATGATAGAAAGCAACGGTCACTCTTTCTCTTTTGGTCGTTTTGATCAATACATGTATGACTTATATCGCCATGATATTGCTTCCGGAGTAATCAGTAAAGAAAAAGCTTTAGAAATAATTACTCATTTCTTCTTAAAAAACAATACCCTTAATAAAATTCGCCCTTGGGGTCATACCCAGTTTTCCGGTGGTTATCCTTTATACTCCAACTTAATGGTTGGCGGCTTGCGACCGGATGGCACTGACGGTACCAACGAGATTACTTATCTCTGCATGGAGGCGATGAATCTCACCCGCTTACCTGAACCCAATTTCTCTTTGCGTTTTAACAAAGATACACCACATGATTTAATGCTCTTAACCGCTAAACTAATAAGAACCGGCTTTGGTCAGCCTTCGATATTCGCCGATGAAGTTTGTATACCGGCGATGATGTCAGTCGGTATCGATGAAGTGACAGCCCGGGATTATGCCTCCATGGGTTGTGTGGAAATCGGCATTGCCGGAAAATCCGGGCACCGGGCAACCGGGATGACGTATGTCAACTTTGGTAAGATTATCGAGTTGGTAATCAACAACGGCGTCGATCCCCGCAATGGTATTCAGCTCATCAACTTTAACGGTCAAGCCGGCCGTGATATTGAATTCACCAGTTACCAAGAAGTTTGGCAAGCTTGGAAACAAGCTTTGAAATTCTATTCTGATTTAGCTTACGATTGTGATTTAGTATGTGATCGCTCATTGAAAAAGCACGATGCTGATACTTTCGCCAGTGCCTTAACCGATGATTGTTTAGGTCGGGGGAAGACTTTGAAAAACGGGGGTGGTGAATACGACTTTATCAGTGCTTCCAATATCGGTCCTTCGGTGGTGGGTGATAGTTTAGCGGCCATCAAGAAACTGATTTTTGAAGAAAAGAAATTCACTTTTAGCCAGTTGCGGGCTATTCTTGACGCTAACTTTGCCGGGGAAAACGGAGCTTTCTATCGCGCTATGATGAAAAAAGCCCCAAAATTCGGCAATGATGATGATTATGTTGATGCTATAGTGGCTGATGTTTATGAGTCTTATTTGGAAATAATCAAAGACTACAAGACCGATCGTTACTTAGATAATCCCAAAATGAGCGGATACATCATGTCCACCAGCAATATCACATCTTATGTACCTAATGGTTTTGATGTCGGGGCAACTCCCGATGGTCGTTTAGCTACCATGCCATTAAATGAAGGAGCTTCGCCATGCTTAGGAGCGGATCGTCAAGGACCGACGGCAGTTATCAACTCTGTCGGCAAGCTACCAAATAAAAAAATGGCCGGAGGTCAGTTACTAAATATGCGTTTTGCCCCGGGAGCTTTAGCCGGCGATGAAAATTTGGAGAAATTCACTTACTTTATTGAAAGCGGAGCAGAAAAGAATATCTTTCATAATCAGTTTAATGTCGTAGACTCGGAAACCTTAAAAAAAGCCAAAGAACGGCCTGAAGACTATCCGGATTTAATGGTCAGGGTTGCCGGCTATTGTGCGCTGTTTGTAACCTTGATGCCGGAGGCTCAAGATGCCATTATCGCCAGGAGCGAACTGGGATGGTAAGCGAGTCAGAAAGACCATTAATTTCCAAAATTCAACGCTATTCGACGGCTGATGGACCCGGTATAAGGACAACGGTGTTTTTTGTCGGCTGTAATCTGCGGTGTCAGTGGTGCAGCAACCCCGAACTAATCAGTAAAGAATCAAAAATTCTCTATTATGCCACAAAATGCCAAAAATGCGGCTATTGTAGTCAGGCCTCTTTAGGGGCTATCAAAATTGAAAAAGGCAGTATGAGTTGCGATTGGCAACAAGCGGAATTAATCTACAAGGTAGCCGGCCAATGCCCTTATGGGGCTTACGATATTGTCGGCAGTTACTATGATAGTGATGACTTAGTTAAGCAGTTAGTAGCCGATGAAGTATTCTACCGGAAATCCGGTGGCGGGGTTACCTTTTCCGGTGGTGA
>CAZUQA010000047.1:0-4574 GCA_964622375.1 uncultured Erysipelotrichaceae bacterium
AAAGTAGGCCAGACGATTACCTGGACTATACCGGAAAGCCTGATGCGGGCTACCGTTTCCGTAAAAACCGTGGTTCAACCCGGCTATTCTAATATTGAGACAATTTTCGAGAATACCGCGCAATATAACGGTAAAACGACAAATATGACCGCTCACATTTTGGTAGAAGGTTGGGTTGTTTTGGAAGAACACTATCTCTTTGATGATGCCCCAACTGCGATTATGCTTGATGCACCGTGTTATACCACAGTTGATGCTCACAGTTATTATACTGTTGTTGGTCCTTTAGATGCACTAGCCGGTTTTAGCTATTATGGTTATCAAAGGCTGGGTATCGATGCCGCAGTACAAGTCGGACCGCCACCCATTAAAGCTTATGATGATGCTGTGGCTACTCCGCTGCATGGTTCTGATTTTACCTCAACCAATCAAGAACATATAAAGTTGTATTACCGCTCGCCTTTTGCCAATGTTACTATTCATTTTGTCGATGAATCGGGAAACCAACTGAAGACTGTGGTAGATAGCGTACTTCGGGAGAGTGATTATTATTTACCAAGTGGCTACCTTAGCAATTTTGTGATTGGTGGTACGACTTATCGCTATTTGGATTATGTTAAAAATAGTGATGCCAGCATCAAAGATTATGGCATAACTCCGGCTCCGGCCTTAACACTGCCTTTAGCTAATTCACCTACTTATCCTAATACGGCGCTTGCGGCTTTTAGCAACGTTGAAAATGATAGGGATATAACCCTGTATTTCACCAGTCGTAACGCTTTGACCATCAATTTTGTGGAAAAGAATAATCCGACTAATGTATTGCTTCCGGCGGAAGTTTACTTTACTGACAGTGGTGCACTTAACCCCGGATTGTTGCTGCGAACCGGCGGCGCCGGGATTATCGATCCTATTGTTACCGGTGGCAAGACCTTTACTTATACGGATTCCTATGCGGTTAACGGTGGAGTAATTAAGACCGGGGCTTTTGTACTTGAAAATCCGACAAACAGTTTAACTTTATACTTTAGTACGAAATATGTGGTTAGTGAGTATTATGTCTTGGTTAAACCGGCAAGTGGCGGGGGTTCACCAACTTATGAATTAATTCCCACAATCACCAATCCGACGATTACAGAATATGATTCCGGGGATCCTTTAGCAACGCGCAGCTTATCATCGTTGGCAATTGACGGTTATCACTATCGCGGTTATGCCTTTAACAGCACGTTGTTCCCGCAAAATAGCGGCACACCGCTGGCTTTCAATGTCAATGGTGATATTACCATTATTTACCTATATAACCTGGTAAATGCTGTTAACACTGGTGATGCCGGTCCTAATTCACTGCTAGTCGCTTTATTGGGCAGTGCGGCGCTGGCTCTGGCCCTGGTTCTAAAACCTAAAAGAAGAAGTAAGGAGTATTAAAATCATAAAACGCTGCCATCGTGGCGTTTTTTAAGTAGTCAAAAGACAGCAGACAACAAATAATTGCAATAAACTCCGATTTAATTTAGAATGAGTTTAAGGTTTTTCAATGGGAGAATACTATGTTATTGAATGAGAGTTTTGCCGGAATAGTCAACATTGGCGTCGTAATAATTATTGTCGGTTCACTGTTATTGGGCGTGAAAAAAGGTTTTATCAAGCAATTTTTAGAGCTTTTGTCTTTCATCGTCGCTTTGTTGGTAGCGGTCCTTTATTCGCCGGTCTTAGCCCGTTATTTTCCTATCTATCGCATGAACACCGTAGCCATCCATATCAGTTCACTAGAGCGTATTGTCAATTATCGCCTCAACTCTATTATTTGGTTTGTCATCCTGTTTATCGGGGTTTCGCTACTGTTGATAGTTGTAAAATTGCTAATCAATACTTTAGGGGAACTACCGGTGCTGAAAATATTTAATCGTTTTCTCGGTGGTTGTTTTGGGGTGGTCAATGGTGTCATTATCGTTGTGATAATCAGTTTGATGCTTTCCAGCGCTTTCTTTATCAACGGTAAAGAGATTAAAGAAAAAACAGTGCTACCGAAGTTTGACATAATTGCGACCAAGGTATTTTCCTATGTGGCTAAAACTTTAGAAGAAAATGAAGCAGTACAAGCTTTCATCAAAGATCCGAAAAATGTCAGTGACCAACAACGGGACTTAGTTGAGAAATGGTTATTGAAAAATGGTTATAACCATGATGATGTTGATGCGGTGTTTGATTCGATAAATCAAGTGATAGAATGAATGAAGCATTACGGCTCAGTGGTTTAGACACTTATAAAGTAAAACTGGCTGAGCATTGTGGCTTTCCTTTAAGCGCTGATTTGTTGTTGCAACAAGAAATCAGCTTCAGTAAATACTGGATTAAACAAACTTTGGCAGCCAATGATGAAGCTTATGCTTTGTTTACAAGTCACGGGGATTTTTGTATGGCGGCAATCACGGATATTTTGCCGTCACTTCAGCAGCTAGCTAAAGGTAGTGTTTTGTCAGCAGCCCAGTTTATGGCAATCAAGCAAGTCTGCCAAGCGGTTAAAGCCACTTGTAGTTACTATGGGGCATTAAAGAACCTGCCGGCTATACTTGGCGAATACTTTTCCGCCTTGAAAAACATGCCGGAGCTTATCGTAGCTATTGATAAAGTGTTTTTGAGTAACGGTCAGTTTAATGAAAACTGTTCTGCTTTATTACAGGATTTGGCTAAGAAGAAACAACAATTAACCGGGAAAATCCAAGAAACAGCCTCAGCATTCATCCGCAACAATGCCAACAAGGTAATGGATACCGTCTTGGTAGAAAAAAACGGTCGTTATTGTGTCTTACTGAAAAGCAACTTTCGTAGCACCACCGGTTTGATCCATGGGGAATCGGCTTCGAAAGCCGCCGTGTATTTTGAACCGGCTAACTTAGTTGCTTTAAACAATCAGTTAAGCAATTTGATAGACCGCTGGGATGATGAAGTCTTCCGTATACTAAGTGAATTGGGAGCTTTGATTTACCGACAACAGCGACAATTAGCGGCAAACCAGGAAACCTACAGCCTCTTGGATAGTTTTCAGGCTAAAGCCAAGTTTATGTTAGCTAATAAGGCGGTTAATGCCGCCATTGTCGATGACTTTATTCTAGATTTTTGCCAAGGACGTCATCCGGAAATTGACGAGAAAATAGTGATTGCCAACGACTATCATTTGGATAAAGAAAAGCCCTTGCTGCTAATCAGTGGTCCCAACACCGGTGGCAAAACCGTCAGTTTGAAACTGATTGCCTTATTCGTTTTTGCCAGTTATTGCGGTTTTCCCGTGCTTTGTGATAAAGCTGAGCTTAAGCTTTTTGATCAAGTCTTTTTCGATGTCGGCGACCAACAATCCATCAGTGCCTCACTTTCCACATTTTCTGCCCACTTAAGTAATTTGAAAGAAGTGATTGAAAAGGCGACAGCGGATTCTTTAGTGATAATTGATGAATTGGGTAGCGGTACCGACCCCAATGAAGGGGCAGCACTGGCAACGGCGGTTTTACAGCATTTGTTAGCTAAAGGCACGATGGCGATACTGACTACCCATTATAACCAACTCAAGCTGTTTGCTTACCAACAAAACAAGATTCAAATTGCGGCTATGGCTTATGATGTCGACAAACATCAACCGACCTATAAAATGCTGAAAGACGCTTCCGGTGGTTCTTATGGCTTAGCGATAGCTGAAAAATACGGTATTGATAAAGCCGTCATAGCTTCAGCTAATGAAATCCTTAAAGCCAACAGTAGTGAAAGTGAATTATTGATCAATCAGTTAAATCGCCTGATTGCCGCTACCAATCAAGAAAAGGCGGATTTACAGCGACAAATTGCCGAAAATACCCAGTTGCAGGATAGTTTACAAAAGCAATTGGCTAATATTGAAAAGACAAAGCAACAACAGTTGGCTAAGCAACAGGAAATCTTTGAAGAACAGCTGGAAGTAATGAAGAAAACGGCTGAAAAGTTAATCAGCGAGTTTAAGACTGAGCAATTGCAACCGCAAGCCATCAAACTGCGAGCCGATTTGGCAAACTTAGCTTTAACCAAGCAAGAAAAACAGCGGCAAGATCAAGAAATTAAGTTAGGGGATTTTGTTACTCTGCAGGATTCCGGTCAAATCGGTGAGGTTGTTGAACTCAACAAGACGGCAGTCGGCTTATTGATCAACGGGATACGGATAAAAACCACATTAAACAAGATTGCCAAAAGTGAGTTTAAGCCGGAGATCAAGACAACAATGTCGAAACAACTGAAAACGCGCGATAAAGTACAACTCAGTGTCAACCTGATCGGTTTACGGGTGGAAGAGGCTTTGGCAGAGTTGAGTAATTACTTGGATAGCTGTTTATTGCAGAGCCTTACAACGGCAACGATTATTCACGGTGTCGGTAGCGGGGCTTTAAGGAAAGCTGTTTGGGATTTTTTGAAAAAACAGAAATTTATTGCCTATTATCGTCTGGGAGAATATAGCGAGGGCTCTGGCGGAGTAACCATTGTTAGTTTTAAAGAGAAATCATGATTAAAGAGAAATTAAAACTTTTGCCGGATAATCCCGGTTGTTATCT
>CAZUQA010000048.1:0-2310 GCA_964622375.1 uncultured Erysipelotrichaceae bacterium
CAACGAAATTGCCAGCTTTCTTAACAGCAGTGACGCCGGAAGAGCCTCGCACAATTTTTTTGCCAGTGATTGTGTGGTGATTTTGCGGGAAGACCATCAAGAAAAGATTTTGACGGTAACTGCTAATTTCCTAAAACCTTATGATTTGTTGTGGAGTTACGACGATTCCTTCATCCAGATAACTTCTGCCGCCAACTGGGACAATACCAAATTGAACTTGTCTATCAAGTCAATTAAAAACGGTATCAACTATATTACTTTTTCTAATACCCGTAATTCGCAGAAATTTCGTGTGTTGGTCATTGTCGCTGATTAGCCCGAATTCCGATAAACAAAAAATGATAAAGTTCACTGCCGTTAATAAAAAATACTGGTTTTTTTATTGCGGAATCAGAGAAAAATATCAGAGATTATCTGGAAGAATTTCGCACTTTTAGCATAATAAGTGAAGTTTAATGATATAATTATGGGCGGAACTGATGAGGAAATAAAATGGAAAAATTAAACAGTCAAGCGTTGGAAACCATCAAAGCAATCGTCGATCGACACCAAAGTGAAAGGGGACCGGTAAAACTGATGTTGCATGATGTGCAACATGAATTGGGTTATATTCCGGTACAAGCTATGGAAGCTATAGCTGATGGCTGTGGCGTTTCGGTGGCTGAAGTTTATGGTGTCGTTTCTTTCTACACGCAGTTTACTACCGAACCCAAAGGCGAAAATATCATAGCAGTCTGTATGGGCACAGCTTGTTATGTTCGCGGTTCACAAAAACTACTGGACAAAATCTGTGAGCTGACCGCTTGCCGACCTAATCAAACTACCGCTGACAAGAAATTTTCAGTCGATGCAACTCGCTGCTTGGGTTGTTGTGGTTTGGCCCCGGTCTGTGTGGTCAATGGCCGGGTTTTTGGAAATTCTCTGGCTAACAATGAAGTCGAGAAATACTTGAAAACCTTACTTTAGAACTAACAGGAAGATTGAAAGGAAAGAATATGAAATCAGTTGAAGAACTAAAAACTTTCGCTGCCAAAGCGAAAAGCGCCATGGAAGAAAGAGATGCTGCCCATAGCTATCGCGTCACTGTCGGCTTAGCGACTTGCGGTATTGCAGCCGGTGCCAAACCGGTACTAGAAGCTTTACAAAAAGCGGCCAAGGATTATCCCTGTGTCGTGGTACAAACCGGTTGTATCGGCATGTGTGTTTTAGAGCCTTTAGTTGAGGTGTACGACCGCAACAATGAAAAGGTGACCTATGTGCATATGAATGTTGAAAAGGCCTTAGAAGTACTGGAAAAGCATATAAAAAACGGAGAAATCGTTGAGGCCTATACGGTCAATGCCTTAAACAAGGAGATGGCCTAATGGAAAAAGTCTATGATGTATTAAAAACCGGGTTCTACGCCAAACAAAAGCGGGTCGCTTTAATTAATTGTGGCGTTATTGACCCGGAGAATATTGAAGAATATATTGCTCAAGGTGGCTATATGGCTTTAGCTAAAGCTCTAAGTGAAATGAGCCCCCAAGATGTTATCGATGTGATGAAGGCTGCCGGCTTACGCGGCCGGGGCGGTGCCGGTTTCCCGGCAGGGATGAAGTGGCAATTTGCCGCTGACCAACCCGCCGGTGATAAATATTTTATCTGCAATGCCGATGAAGGGGATCCCGGAGCCTTTATGGATCGTTCGATTCTCGAGGGTGACCCCCATGCGATTTTAGAAGCTATGGCTATCGGCGGGTATGCTATTGGTGCCAGCAAAGGTTATATCTATGTCAGAGCGGAATACCCGGTAGCGGTTGAACGTTTAGCCATCGCCATCAGACAAGCAAAAGAAAGGGATTTGTTAGGTAATAATATTCTGGGTAGTGACTTCTGTTTCGATATCGAGGTGCGTTTAGGGGCCGGAGCTTTCGTCTGCGGTGAAGAGACCGCCTTGATACAATCCTTAGAAGGGAAAAGAGGAATGCCGATGCCTAAACCGCCATTTCCGGCGGTCAGCGGAGTTTGGGGTCGCCCGACAATCATCAATAATGTCGAGACCCTGGCTAATGTCGCTCAAATAATCAACAAGGGCGCTGAATGGTTTAAAAGTATGGGTACGGAAAGATCCAGCGGCACCAAAGTCTTCGCCATGGCCGGTAATATCACAAATTCCGGCTTGGTGGAAGTACCGATGGGAATCAGCTTAAGAGAAATGATTTATGATATCGGCGGCGGTTGTCCGCATAACAAAGCCTTTAAAGCGATTCAAACCGGTGGCCCCTCCGGCGGTTGCTTAACAGCAGCCCAGCTGGATACTCCGGTAGATTT
>CAZUQA010000049.1:0-5560 GCA_964622375.1 uncultured Erysipelotrichaceae bacterium
TCCTTCAGCTTCACTCCATCGCGGTGCTTGGTGGTTAAGTAGTCAGCATACTCACAAGCCGTTATCGCGATTACCGGTATTCCTTTTTCTTTAGCTCTAAGCGCCGCATCGACCGGGGCTATGTTGTTGCCCGAGTTGGATACGACAATTAAAACATCGTTAGGGGTAATGCGATGATAATCCACGACATATTTGCCGATGTCGTAAGTGTTCTCTACTAAGTAAGATTTGGTAATTTCAAAAGTACCCAAAGCACTGGCTTCGACAATTGCACAATAGTTAGCCGGACTGGCAGCACGCCAAAAAGCATCTTCAATAATCAAGTGGGAATGCCCGGTACCAAAGCCATAAATGATACCATCGTTCTTTGTCACTTTGGCTAGTAAAGTCGCTGCCGCCATGATGTTGTCCCCTTGGGTTTCTTTAATCTTTTCAATAATGGCACTGATCCCCGCTAAATACTTCTCATAAGCTTTCACGTTTCTTTTCTCCTTTGTTTGCCTACTACTATATAAAATTTGCTTGCTATTCATTAATATTATAATGTAATTCTCTTCAGCAAACCAAGGAGATAAAGCGCAGAATGGTTTTCTGGTGTAGCTTCATTAGCTGTTTGTGTTACCTGTCTTTTATGGGGCGGCTTTTTTTAGTTTCAGTTTTTTATGTTATTATTTAGCCAGTGCATAGCTTTGTCACGGAGGATTGGATAATATGGCTTTGATTGTTTGTCCGGAATGCCAAAACCGCATATCAGAATATGCCACCAGCTGTCCGCACTGTGGTTTACCGGCTGAGCGCTTTTATCGTGATGAAGCAGTAGGCGCTACTAACACTAATGATATTGACTTCGTGAAGCTAAAGAATGCTCTTAATATATTTAAACGTGATTATTCCACGCTCTTGAAATTTCCCGGTTATATCAGCGGTAAAAGGCTAAAAAAGTTTAAACAAAAATATAACTATTGGTTTTCTAAAGTATCCAGTATTACTAACTATCGTCTAATTGAAACTCAAGCGGCGGCAAACGCTATCAATATGACGGAGGTAGAAGAGTTTTTGCGTCGTTACTTGTCCTTCAATAGTGATATGGAAGCTCATAACCGTGACTTTATTGATAGATCTTTGATAAGCTACAAGGATTACTTTGATAAAGCCTTAAAAAGTGTCGATCCCAATTTACTATTAGATGAGGAACAAAGAAGGGCGATATTGACTGATGATGATTACTGTCTTTTGGTGGCCGGAGCCGGTTCCGGTAAAACTACCACGATTACCGGCAAAGTGAAATACTTAGTGGAAATTCAAGGTATCGACCCTAGTGACATCATTGTCATCTCTTATACCAACAAAGCGGTAAATGAACTAAAACATCGTATTCAAAAATTACTAAAACTACCGATTAAAGTCTCCACTTTTCACGCTTTCGCCTATGACCTTATTCTTAAATTTGACAGCACCTGTCCGAAAGTTAACTACTCAGCCTACAACATCATCGCCCATATGTTGGAAAAAGAAATATTCAATGATCAAGCGTTTTTACGGAAAGTTTTGCTTTTTCTCGGTTACTATTTTGAAATCCCCGAGGATGTCATGGAGTACGAAAGCCTTAACCAATATCATTTGTTAAAAGCGCAAAAGGATTATGAAACCCTTAAGAGCAATGCCGGCGAATATATCAAAAAAGTAGCTGACCAAAGAAAAATGGCGCTGCGCACTCTCACCGGGGAGTTTCTGCGTTCCGTTCAGGAAACACAAATCGCTAACTTCCTTTATCTAAATGCTATCGATTATGAATACGAACCGGTTTATCCTTACAGGATTAGTTCCGCGCGCAAGAAGTATACCCCGGATTTTCTTATTAGACAGGGTGAACTAAAAGTTTATTTGGAACACTATGCTATTAACGAAAATTTCTCCAGTTATGTTTTTAATGAAACTGAACTAAAGCGTTACGCCAACAAAATCGCCAGCAAACGCCGTATTCATAAAGAAAATGGTAGTCTTTTGTTGGAAACTTGGTCCGGTTATAACGATAGAGGCCAGCTGGTCGATCATTTAGCTAAAACTCTGAAAGCTGCCGGCTTTGTCCTAAAAGAGCGGGATTTCTCTGAAGTCTACAAAAAAATCGTGGAAACCAGTAAAGATAAGTATATTGTGCATATGACCTTCTTCTTGATGGAGTTTATCTCTTTGTACAAAACTTGTGGTTATGATGATCAAGACTTCACTCTGTTACGATCAAAAACCGACAACCCCCGTACTTTATTGTTTTTAGATATTGCCGAGACGGTCTACCACTATTATCAAAGCCAGTTAAAGAGCAAGCGCAGCATTGATTTTGAGGATATGATTAACAATGCAAATACCTATTTGACCGATAGCAGCCTGCAAAAACTGGACTTACCTTATAAGTATATTATCGTTGATGAGTTTCAAGACATCGCGCGCCAACGCTTTAATCTTACGAAAAAGCTCAGTGAAACTACGCAAGCCAAAGTCCTGGCTGTTGGTGATGATTGGCAATCGATTTTCGCTTTTGCCGGCTCCGAAGTCAATCTCTTTACGCAGTTTCTAGAAATGATGGGTGGCGGTATCCAAATGCAAATCACCCATACTTACCGTAACTCTCAAGAGCTGATTGATATAGCCGGTGGCTTTATCCAAAAAAACACTAAGCAAATCCCGAAAAAACTGATTTCCCCAAAAAGACTAAATAATCCTCTAATCCTTATTGAGTACGATGACTCCTATAAAGCCAACTATGCTATGGCTGATGCTGCTGAAAAAGCCGTCGGGATGATAGTAAAAGAACATGGCTCAAGAAGTCCGATTCTCTTTTTGGGGCGTTACAACTTTGACAGCTTTAAATTATGTCAAAGTGGGAAATTCGCACAGCTTACCAAAGAGCAGCTTCGCTGCTTGAAATATCCGGATGCCCCGATAATTTCTCTCACCACCCACAGTGCTAAGGGTCTGGGTTTTGAAAATGTCGTACTCATCAATATTACCGACAAAACTTTCGGCTTTCCCTGCCAACTGGAAGATGACCCCATTATGCACCTGGTCAGAAAACAGGATGACTCTCTACCCTTTGCGGAAGAACGGCGCTTATTCTATGTTGCTCTTACCCGGACTAAAAATCGGGCTTATATCCTAACGCCGCAAAACAAACCTTCGCGCTTTTTAATTGAACTAATTGAAGATTACCAGCTACCCCATTCTGATAAGTTGAGAATGGAAATTGTTGATACCTTCAAACTGCGTTGCCCCTTGTGCAATTACCCTTTAAAAGCCGAGTTCAATAAAAACTATGGCTTAAACCTCTATTTGTGCACCAATGAGCCGGAAATCTGTGACTTCATGACCAACAGCAAAAACTATCTCCATGATATCTACAAATGTGATAAATGTCAGGATGGCTACATGATTGTAAAAACCAGTGATGACAATGTTTTCTACGGTTGCACTAATTATGACAGCAAAAATAAAAGCGGTTGTAAGAACACCAAAGCCATCAAACGCAAAGAAGCAATTTAATAAAATACCCCTGGAAACTCATGAACATCCAAAAACTCCTAAAAACAATATTCGAGAAAACCAACTTAGCAACAATTTTTCTTTTATCCTTGCCGGTTAATTTCATGCTCTGGCTTTTAGGTTACACCATCGTTCCTTTCAATTTATTGGCTTGGCATATTCTATTAGCAATCTTTCTTTCTGTTGTTACCGTTAAAGAATTTTTGGCTATAAGAACAAGCACCCAACATTTTACCCAAGCTATTCTTCCTATTATTGCGTTTTTCTATATTCTCTTTCGAGCGACAGTTTATAACTTTTCGGGCTCCAGCCAAATGTTCATCTATTTTTATCACGCAATTTTTGTTTTTCTGTGCTCTTTGACGATTTTTTATTTCTATCAAACCGAGAAAATCGCAAAAATTGTCGGCATCTTTCTTTACTCGGTTTTTCTTTCTCTTGTTACCTACACTATTTTCATTATTGTATGTTTTAGTGATTGGGGAGCAGAAACTGTCGTTTACTCATGTATGTCACCAAATTCTTTGTATCTGGCTGAAATAATTGATTACGATGCGGGAGCTTTAGGAGGGAGCACGGAGGTAGTTGTGACTTCTCAAGCAAAACATGACATTAACCTCTTGATAATCAAATTACATAAAGATAATACCCAGACTGTTTATTCCGGCAAGTGGGGAGAATTTAATTATATGAAAATATTTTGGGAAAGTGATTACACCCTAAATATTAACGGTATGCCTTACCAAATTAAGTAATCCTAGCAGGAATCTTGGTATAATGATCTCGGTTCTTTTTACACCAGTTTTCTTTGGCTATTACTTGAAGCATTATTATCCCGGAATATTGTTAATGACTATCCTACCTGTGAAAGGTTATAGTAAGATATAAGTTAAGTATGAAAAGAACGCAAAGCGCTAATGCTCTTTTTGTTAAGAATATTCTACAGAAAATCCCCCCTCAACATCGTGAAGCAATAACGGAAATTATCGACTGTGCACCTGAGCCTTACCACGGTATCTTTTTAGCTTATACCGATAAGATTCGCCTTAATAGAAAAAGTCTGACTTTTATCCACAGTTTACTCTTTCGTCAGAGTGAAGGAATGAGCCTGCCATACTTTGGTATCTTTATGAGTATTCCTGAGCAGAGTCGTAACTTAACTATCAATGGCAAACAGTACCCCCAGTGGTATGAAACACTCTTTCATGAAATAGGTCATTCCATTGATTACCTCAGTGGTCATAGCAGTAAGAAACTCAACCCTTATTTAATAGAAGATGTAAAGAATTATATTTATAGTATGGCCCGGGAAATTTACAGTTTTGATGAGACTACCAAAGAAAAAGCAACACAAAATTTCCTTAAAGGCATCAAAGCTGATGATCAGGCAAGTGATGAGGTCGGACAACTGCAATACAAAATATTCTTAGAACTACGTAAACGCATTCCCCAAGACTCTTACCTTTATGATGTAATCGGTGGGGTAACAAAAAATGCCCTGACTAAGACTGTCCAAGGCCACACTTTAGGCGGACTCCATGAAGATCGCTATTGGTACAGTCAAAGCAAAGCAACATACTTAGCTAATCGCTTGCCCTTAATCGGTAGACTGGTACCTGCCATTTCTCCCGGTTTAGAATATTTCGCCCATAACTTTTGTGATGGCATGCTTCACAACCAAGCTAGCCTAAATCTCAGCAAAACTGTCTTTCCTATTACTTCTAAAATTCTGCTTGGTGTTTCTCCTTCAAATAGTAAGGAAGGCTTTGTATCCCCAATTCTTAAGTAGTTTGCAGAATAATCAGGGTTCGGCATAAACAGTGCGCTTTTTGCTTTTTCTTTTGCTGTTCTTGTTTTGCCGCACCATTTAGAACATTCAATCAAAACTGCGCCGGTTGTCGCTAGCGCCTTAGTCAGCACTATATCAACTGTTCTTTTTAGATATTCTTTTGTCATTTACTCACTTCTTCGTTATACAATCATATTATCTTCTCTCATTACTATTCTTCACATTTCTGGATTT
>CAZUQA010000050.1:0-46489 GCA_964622375.1 uncultured Erysipelotrichaceae bacterium
CAATAATACCGGAAGGTACACTTAAAACTACAATATCAGCGTCTGCCAGTACTTCTTTGTTGTTGGTGGCGTGTAGGTCATGATGAAGCATCAGCTCCCCAAAATACTTGCTGTTTTGATGGTACTTATCGATGTCGATAATTTCATCGATGTCAATACCGTAAATCATTACTTCTTTTTTATTGTCGACCAATATTTGGCCTAAAGCTGTGCCCCAGCTGCCACTGCCGATGATGATTGTCTTCATAGTTTCTCCTTGAGGCGTGCGATAATTTTTATTGGCACTCCTTTAAATTCAAATGCTTCGCGTAAACGATTTTCCAAATACCGCCGATAACTGAAGTGCAATAATTCCGGATCATTGACAAACAAAACGATGATTGTCGGATTGATGCTGACTTGGCTACAATAATAGATCTTTAGCCGCTTACCTTGATGCGTTGGTGGCGGAGTCATAATCTGGGCATCCATTATTACTTCATTCAAAATACTGGTACTGATTCTTTTTTGGGTCTGTTGATAAACTTCCTTGACTAAACTCAGCAGTTGCGGTAAACGACTACCCTTAACTGCTGAAACAAAGACTAAAGGAGCGTAAGTTAAGTAAACAAATTCTTTTCGTATTTGTTTAGTTATATTATCCATGGTCTTATCATCTTTTTCAACTAAGTCCCATTTGTTGTAGACGATGATGATACCCTTACCGGCTTCCACTGCATAACCGGCGACATGTTTGTCTTGTTCAACAATACCGCTA
Source organism: uncultured Erysipelotrichaceae bacterium (assembly GCA_964622375.1). Taxonomy (GTDB): domain Bacteria; phylum Bacillota_I; class Bacilli_A; order Erysipelotrichales; family Erysipelotrichaceae; genus CAZUQA01. The sequence goes on from CAZUQA010000050.1 coordinate 758, forward strand.
TCACCATCCAGCACCATTAATATGACATCAGCTTTTTCTATAGCTGTCATGGCCCGGATAACCGCATATTTCTCGATATTCTCGTAGATCCTTCCTCGTTTTCGGATACCGGCAGTATCAACTATCACATACTGTTGGTCATCACGCTCAAATACCGAATCGATGGCATCGCGGGTTGTGCCACTCTGCTCGGAAACGATTACTCTTTCTTCTTGCAGAATGGCATTCACCAAGGACGATTTCCCGACATTGGGGCGTCCGATAATCGCAAATCGCACCATGCCCTGATAATCATCTTGGGGAGTAGTAGGAAACTTGGTAAGAACGGTGTCCAACAAATCACCGAAGCCGATACCGTGAGTCGCCGAAACTGCCAGTGGCTCCCCACAACCTAAACCATAGAATTCATAAGTATTAGCTAGCAGAGCTTGGTTGTCGATTTTATTGACAACTAATAGCACCGGCTTATTGGCTTTCTGCAGTAACCTAGCAACATAGCGATCATCTGATGTTTTACCCTCTTGGCCGTTAACAACAAATAAAATAACATCAGCTTCCTCAATCGCAATGTCAACCTGGGCCCTGATTTCTTTTTGAAAAGTCTGTTCTTTTAATTGAATGCCCCCGGTGTCAATTACCCGATACTCTTTGGTCAACCACTCTCCTTTTCCATAGATGCGATCTCTGGTAACCCCGGGGCTACTGTCAACAATGGCTTGTTTTTCGCCAATTAGTCGATTAAAAATTGAGGATTTACCGACATTAGGTCGACCAACTATAGCAATTACTCCGCTGATCATCAGGCCCCTCGCTGTAATGCTAAATCATAGATTATGGTGCATATTTCTTCGACGCTCAAATAAGAGGTATCAATTTCTACGGCATCATCACACTTGATTAATGGTGAATTCTCGCGCGTGCTGTCTTGGATATCGCGCTCAATAACTTCTTGCAGAATTACTTGGTAATCACAGTCGCTGCCCTTGTCCAGCAATTCTTGAAAACGGCGTTGCGCTCGTACTTCCGGTAAGGCACTTAAATAAATTTTTAACTCAGCACTTGGCAGAACTACCGAACCGATATCGCGACCATCCATGATGATTCCCGGCTGCTTTTCGGCAATCTGTCTTTGGCGAGCTACCATATCATTCCTAACTTCTTTTAGCAAAGAGACTTTGGAAGCGGCGGCAGAAACAGCATGCTCGCGAATCGCCAAACTGACATCGACTTCATCGAGGTAAACTCTTCCGCCAATATCAAAAGAAATAATGGTATCCCTTAACATCGCCATTATTTTCTTTTCATCATCTAAATCTATTCCTAAAGCTGAAGCTTTGAGTGCTACACTGCGATACATTGCACCGGTATCCAGGTAGCGATAGTTCAACAGTTTAGCTAAGCGTTTAGCTATTGTCGATTTACCGGCAGCACTAGGACCATCGATTGCAATGTTGATGCTCACTAAATTATTCCTCTGACCGTCAGTATCCACCAAATTACGACACAAAGTACTACTGTTAAACCCAAAATCAAGAAAATCAAGATAATATTTAAGACTTTATTGGTATAAGTAACATTATCGGTAACATCATCAAGTTCACCTTCGTATTTAATAATGCGATTGGTGATGTCCTCGGAGTCTCCTTGAATTCTTTGTTGGATCACACTATCCAAACCGACAGCCGAACTGCTGTCTTCCACATAAGTGTTGATTTGAATATCGCTGACAACCGGTAACTTACCAGTCACAAAAGGTTTGGCCTCCACACCGGCTTGTTGTAACTCAACCGGTTGTTGATACTGCTGTTGACTGACAGTGGCTGTCGGCATTTGTGCCGGTATCATATTCGGATTATTTATCAAGCTAATCTGTTGATCTAAGCTTAGATCATTGGTTGTCTGTTGATAAGCCATTTGGGCTTCCTGCCGCACTGTATTTTCATAAGCCAAATCAGCTTCGCGTGTTGATGCCGGATTAGGTATTACACTTCCCAGAGGTGGCGCTTGATAACCCATACCCTGCTGTTGTATCGGCATTTGTGCAGCTCCCTGTGGTAGGGTTCCGCTTCTGATCATTTGATCGACAATATTCAAATTAGTGTCTTCAGCTGTTCTTTGCCCTTGAGCAATAGAATTCATCTTGGCTTCCCGTAATACCGAATCGATATAACTGGTATCAGTAGTCCCCATTCCGCTAGTGCTCATCGTCGGAGTTTGCATTGGCATATTTGGCATGTTTGGCATCGTGTTTGCCTGTCCAAAACCGCCGCCGAAAGCATCATTGCTTGGGTAGAGCGGTTGGTTAGGCCTGAATGCCGTGTTGCTTGAAGTAGCAGGCATTTGATTAATCGGCAAAGGTCCGTAAGGACTGAATTGGTCGGTAGTGCTCGCTACCGGAGCAAAAGGCTGAGGCTGGGGTAGCGCTTGTTGTACTTGTTGGGGTAGCGGTGCTTGGGCAAACTGCTGGTTCATATTGGGGAACTGCGGAACAACGCTTTGTTGTTGCATGGTTTGTTGGGTTGTTTGGGCAAAAGGATCAACAAAACCGCTACTTTGCGTGCTTTGTACTACCGGAATTGCTTGTGTAGCAAAAGGATTTACTATTTGTTGGTTCTCGCTACTTAGCGTTTGCCCAAACGGTGGCGCTTGATTGAAAGCATTGGTAGCTTGCAGCGGTGGGGTATTATTAAAAACGCCAACATTCTGATTAGTTTCAGCTCCATCGACATCATTTCTTAGATTTTCAAACCTCTGAGTTCTTGATAATTTTTCCATAACAATCCTTTCGTCCTAACATTATAGCAAATAATGGTTAAAACTGTACAGTCTATTTAATTTGTTTGGTCAGTCTTCCAAGTCGACTATTGAGTATATAGTTTACAATACTGATTATACCCCAACGTATTAGATTGAACAAACCTACCGTCATCACACAATAAAACAAGAAGTTTTCTGCCAGGGGAATCCCCAGAATTCTAAAATAAAGCGGGGTAATCCAAAAATAATTGGCAGCCAACATAAATAGTGTAACACTTATGGTGGCGCTTACACAAGCCACTAACAGTTTTCCTTGTTTTTGAAAATAGACAAAGACTAATAAAAAACAACAGGTTGCCAAAAAATTGGCAAGGACCCCAATGGGTAAACCGCTGAGGTCACCGTCAATCGCAAAATGGATGCCATTGACTACTAGTGATACAAGAACAGCCTCCCTACTACCGTAAGCCATAGCAACCAGTAATATTGGCACAAAACTAAAGTCCATCTGCAGGTGGCTGGCTGACGGCAAAATAGGAAACTCGAAATAAAACAACACCACGGCTAGCGCAATAAATAACGCCAGAAAAACCAACTTTTTTACTCTATTACTCATCTACCTCTTTCATCCAGACTCTACTGTCGCCACCGGAATTCCACCGGTTCAGTTTTCACACGTGGGGTTTACCACCGATCGGGAATTTCACCCTGCCCTGAGGACTTTAGCTAAGCGCGGCTTGAATACTTGCCGTCGGAAGTCGCTACCAAAACAATTTCATCCTGCTCGATAAACAAAGGAACCTTTATCTCTAATCCGGTTTCACAAACGGCATTCTTAGAAGCGCTGGTAGCGGTATCGCCCTTTACTGCCGGTTCGCATTCAACAATCTTCAAAGCTACTTTATCGGGCAAAATCAGTCCCAATATTTCACCTTCAAACATGCTTATGTTGACATTCTCGTTACTCTTGAGAAACTTCATTTCCCACTGCAAATTGTCTTTGTGAATCTCTATTTGTTCATAGGTGGAAGTATCCATAAAAACCAAACTGTCACCGGCATCATAGAGATATTGCATCTCTTTCTTTTCAATGTGGGCTTGTTCAACTTTATCACCACCGGTGAAGTTGAGTTCAACAATGGATCCACTCCGCAAGTTTTTCACCTTGACTTTGATAATCATTTGCCGCATGGCTGTTTTGTTGTGCTGGATATCCAAAACCGAAAAAATGTCATTTTCATATTCAATGCTCATTCCCGGTCTCAAATCGTTGACTATTATCATTATACTTCCTCCTCTAATATTTTAGAGCAATATCGTTATTTGTCAACTTCGGCCCTCAGCTCGCTGAAGCTATCAGTATCCCAATCATAACTCAAGCGCAAGGTTTTTATGTAGTCTTGATAATCGATAATAATACTTACCCGATCTTTACCAAAGGCCCAACAAACCTCATAGTCACCGACATAATCACAATAATCTTCCTCGCTCATGTCGCTAAACATCCGATGAGCCTGCGCCACCGCTATTTTTTCTACTGTCAGTTCTTTTTCTGCCACTTGGAGGTTCTTCAAAGCACTTAAATAATTATTCATTATTACCAATGCGCCGTTAATAAAGGCTAAACAAAAACTAAACCAAGCTAAAGCTACCAAGGAAATAAAACCCCGGTTAGCCATAAGCAATTTTCCTAGTAATGCTGAAGTTGTGAAAAGTGTAAGTCAAGATAATCTCCTCTTCTTCCAAACTAAACTCACAATCTTCAATATCCAAAAGGAATATCAAAGTTCCGGGTTGCTGAATCAAGCGTCCGTTTGACAAACGCAAGGTATACTCCTGATCTGCAATCATGTAGCGTAACTCTTCACCATCAACTTGAAATTGATAGGCCAACATCAAATAGTACTGTAGTTGAACTAAACCCAAACGATTCTGCAAGCTATAACTGTTAAATTGAATTTTGCTGTAGAGGCTGACAATATTACTGAAAACCCCCGCTAAAAAAAGACTTAACGAAAGCGCTAATAGCATATCAATCAAAATCGAACCCGGATTCTTCTTCATTTACTTCTTCCTTAATCAAATAACACTCATAGCGATAGTAGACAGTAATAAAACTAAGAGTGATGCCAGCAACGGTCATCACAATCAACAAGGCTAGTAAAGCATCAATCAGCAGCATCCCTTTGTCGAATTTCATTGCGCCCCATCCCTAAGAAAATCACTAACTTTTTATCCTTAAAATTCAATGTGCGACCACCATTAATATGACCCCACTGGTTAAACTTGATCCCATCTATTTCCTCCTGATTATTCTCGCTCAGCGCCAAAGTTTGCAGCGCCAATAATCCGCTTTGATATTTTTCGCTTTCCCAAATTGCTTTTTTCGCCGGCAATTGTGGTAAAGTCAGTGTCATACATGAAATAATCACCAGCAGGGCTAACAGTAATTCCCCAAGCATTAGTCAGCCACCTCAGCTTGACCATCGACAATATAGATCTCACTACCGTTTGAGCACCGAGCTTGTTTCTCTTTGAGATAACCGGCAACTATCAATTCATCAATATCATCAACTTCTTCCCCAGTTTCAATTTTATACAACAGTATTTGGCTATTTACCACTTCCACCAGCGCTTCACAGCCTTTCGCATTGATAATATCTTGCTTCTGCCGAATGTTTGGTAAAGTTAAAACGAAGATCAAACAGATGATTGCTAAAACAATTATCATTTCCAACAAAGTAAAACCATTCTTCTGCACCATATCACATCCTTTCTATCAGGGATAAAGGCAACAACATCATTTGATAAATTAAAACTACCAAAAGAGTAATATACAAGTAACTAAAAATTTGAAAATTTCGTGCTATCTTTTTCATGGCATTTTCAAACTGCAAATTCAGAGCCTTAACATAAGAACTCAATAATTCTGTAATTCTTCCGGTATCTTGGCCGACATTAAACAGCATTTCTAACTTTTTGTCCAGCAAACAAAAAGCCTTTGACAGCTCTTCACCATTGTTTAGCTTGAAGTGGATGGCTGTCGCATAAGCATTCAGGTATTTAGCTTGCGGTAGTTTACGCATTCCGGAAATTATCAGCTCGATAGATGCTGTGCTTTGGTAGAGTATTAAGTAATAGTTGACAAATTGATAGACTAATAGGTTCTTAATCAACTGAAAAAGTGGCTTATCCAACAGTAATTGGAGAATGCTACTTTCTAGCTGCCGTAAAACTAACCAACTAATTACAGCGATAATTAGTAAACCGATTATCACAATATTTATCACATTAATTACTGTGGCAAATACCCGAACATTACCGCTACTAATTCCCATATCACCCAACAGTTCATGCAATAAGGGCAATAACCAATATTGCGCGGCTACTGACAAGGCAAAAGCCAACACCAGCTGAAGTGCTGGATAACTCAAGAGTTTTATTAAACCTTTAGTGAACTCCTGCTTAAAGCGATTAATTTGCAAGTGGCACTGTAAGGCTTGTTGTAGCGGCAGAAAATCCAGAAGGTACTTGACCATAGTTAAGTTATTGTCATTGAGCCATTTTCCAACATTAAAATCTGAACTTTTCTCGACATTTTTTCCTAACAACCGTAATTTAATCATGTCGTAGATACTATAACCGGCATTTAAATACAACAACATTATCTCGAGTTCCCAGTCAGCTATTTTGTTTGCTTTATTAAAGCAGGGTGCTGATAGTTTCAGCTTCCAAGAAACTATAAGTTGCCGTAAACTGCTGTTTATCCTCTTGGAAATAGAGTCTTTGATTGACAATAACTTTTATCACCTCCTTTAAATCATCACGATTGACCGTGAAATCCAAAAAGCGATTTAGACTGGATTGACAACTGGCACTATGGATAGTCGCCAACACCAAATGTCCGCTGAGGGCACAGCGAATCGCCATTTTAGCACTTTGTTCGTCCCGAATTTCACCGATGAAAATGACATCGGGGTCATGGCGTAGAACCTGTTTGATGCCCTGTTCGAAGCTGAAATTCAATTGCTCATTAACTTGGATCTGGACCAAATCGTCAAAATATACCTCAATGGGATCTTCCACAGTGTAAACTGCTTTGTTGGTGAATTTATTCAGCAAAGTGTAAGCTGTTGTCGTTTTCCCGCTTCCGGTCGGCCCGGAAATAGCTACGATACCATACTGTAGTTCCAAAATCGCTTTGAGTTTTATGATTGCCGTTTCATCTTTTGTTAAGTCACTCAATTCTTTAAAATGGTATTGATTTAAAAGGCGCAGGACGATGCTGAGATTGTCAAAAGATTGCATCATAGCCACTCTTATGGTGAACTTGCGATATTGTTGATAATAGTCAAAAACCCCGGTTTGCGGCCGGGATTTAAAGGAAATATCCAACTTAGCTAAATACATCAAATAAGTCAATAAGCTTTCCGGCACGGTATCACTCAACTTATAAAGGCCTTTTGGCCCTCTGGCTGTCATGGAAATTTTGTCTGCAGTTTTCGTTATATGAATATCACTGAGTTTTTCGGCAAGAGCATATTCCAGAATTTTATCAACAAGACCATCCATGCCAAATTATATTAAACAAAACTGACAATACCTAAAAGCTTGATGATAATACCGAAAACCAGAAATGGGGCAAAAGCTAAATAGCGCCCTTGATAGTTTTTGTGGTATTTCATTATTGCCGCTACAATGCCGGCACCTAGACAGGCTAAAATCATGGCAGAGTAAGTTTTATTCCCTAAAGCCAAACTGATAAATGCCATCAATTTTATGTCCCCACTACCAAAACAGTCTTTCTGTGCCAAGTTAAAAGCCAACATTAGCCCACTGCTGCTCAAAAGTGCAAGCAGTAATTCCCACCATGAAAAATTACAATAGGACAGGTTAAACAGCACAGCTAGAGCTAAACAGCCGTTCAATAAAACTTGAGGTAAATGCAAAGTCTGATAATCCACAACTGCCAGCACTAACAAAACGCTACATAATGTTAGTAGTAAAATGTTATAAACACTAAGCTCCTTGACACTCAAGAAAACTAAAGCACTACTTAATTCCAACAAAAAATAACTGAAACTAATCGGCTGCTGACAGTAAGCACATTTCCCCCGACCAAACAAGTAGCTGAAAAGCGGAATTAGGTCTTTAATTCTCAGTTGTTGGCGACAAAAATCGCAGTGTGATCGACGTAACTTTATTTTTTCCTGCTGGATAAAACAATAAGCGATATAGGTCAGAAAGCTGCCCCAGCAACTTCCCACAAATAATTTGAATATAAACACTAAACATAACGAAGCAAATATGGATTGTTCTTTTTCTCTTCCGCCAGACTACTGCTTTCTTCATGGCCGGGATAGATTGTATACTCCCCTTTTATAGCCGCAAAAGCTTTCAAGGAATCCTGCATTTGTTTGCTGCTGCTGCCTGGCAGGTCCGTTCTACCAATATCTCCATGAAAAATAAAATCACCGCTGAACATGTTATTTTCCCAAACCAAAACCACCGAACCCGGGGTATGACCCGGGGTCTTAATAATCCCGATTGCGAAATCCCCGATTCTCACCAAACCATCAGGATATACTAAAGGCTTTAGTTTAGGAAGTGTCGGCGCAAAAGATTTAGTTCTATCATATAAGAAATCTTCATCCTCCTCACTTATATAGTAAGGGCAGTGAAATAAATTTCCTAAATTTTCGACACCGGCGAAATGGTCATAGTGGCCATGGGTAAGTAGGATAGCAAGTACTTTGATATTATTATCACTAACATAGGACTTCAATTTTTCATTACTAAAACTTGGGTCAACAATCAATGCTTGCCCGTCATTTACCAAGAGATAAGTATCATTTAACATCCTACCGTCGACGAAGGTTATTACATCTTTCATAATGAAAAAAAGCTATATAGCTTTACTTTTTCTCCTTATGTTCCGTCATTTTATTGCAACGTGAACAATACTTCTTAATCGTCATTTTATCAGGATGTTTCCTTTTATTACGACTACCTAAGTAGTTTTCTTCACCACACTCAGAACATTTGAATTGAATATTCTCTCTACCTTTTCCAGCCATAAAACAAGCCTCCTTAACGTTTGTTATTTTATCACAGAAAAAATATAAATACTATCTAAAGAATTATTCGCCATCACTATTTGTATATTTTTGTGTAATTTTTGTTTAAAATGAAATCTTGCACAAGCAATATCATGTTATAATTATCGGTAGCGCGTTTATGTCACGGAACATAATTTAGGAGATAAAATATGAATTTTTACAATAACGAAACTACGGAAGTCATCCAAACTTTAGATACTTCACTTGAAGGCTTGAGTGTTCAAGAGGCTGATAAACGACTACTAAAGAACGGTCGAAACGAACTGATAAAGGCGAAGAAGAAGAGTTTATTAGCTCGCTTTATAGCACAGTTTATCAATCCGATGATAATGATCCTCTTGGTAGCTGCTTTGATTTCCTTAAGTTTAGCTTATCTGCATGGTGGCGACTTTAGTGAATATATAGAAGCAATAATCATAATGGCTGTTCTTGTCATCAACAGCCTGTTGGGTGTTTTTCAAGAAAGCAAATCTGAAAAAGCTATTGAAGCATTACAGGAAATGAGTGCTACTACCGCAACCGTACGCCGTAATGGCGGACTTGTTGAAGTTCCGGCAGCCGAATTAGTCAGCGGTGACATTGTAGTTCTGGAAGCCGGTGATGCGATACCTGCCGATATGCGGCTACTTGAAAGCTTTAGTTTAAGAATTGAAGAAGCTACTTTGACCGGAGAATCAGTACCGGTAGAAAAAATTACGACCGCTTTATCCACAACCGGTGAAGGCGAAGATAAAGTTCCTTTAGGTGATCGCAAAAATATGGCTTACTTAGGTTCAACTGTTGTTTACGGCCGTGGTTTAGGTGTTGTTTGTGCCACCGGTATGGCAACTGAAATGGGAAAAATTGCCACTATCATCCAGGAAACGCAAGCCGGCGAAACACCACTACAAAAACGCATGGACCAACTCAGCAAAGTCTTAACTTGGCTAACCATCGCTATCTGTGTTGTCATCTTTGCGGTACGAATTTTCTCTAATCACGATTTCAGCGGTAATGCGATATTGGATAGTTTTATGTTGGCAATTTCTTTAGCTGTCGCTGCTATTCCTGAAGGTTTGGCTGCTGTCATTACTATTGTCTTATCCATCGGAGTCACCAATATGGCGAAACGCTCTGCCATTATTCGTCGTTTGACCGCGGTGGAAACTCTGGGTTGTGCTCAGATTATCTGTTCTGATAAAACCGGCACTTTGACACAAAACAAAATGACAGTTGTCGATTACTATGGCGATAAAGAGCTCTTGGCTTTGTCCATGGCTTTGTGCTGTGATTCTCAAGTTGCTTTAGATGGAGAAATTGTCGGTGATCCTACAGAAAACGCCCTGATAGCTTTTGCGCAAAATAATGGTTTATTGAAAAATGAAATTGATAAGAAATACCCACGAATTGGTGAAGCACCTTTTGACAGCAGTCGTAAGATGATGTCAACTCTGCATAAAACCGACAAAACTTATGTTCAATACAGCAAAGGGGCACCTGATGAAATACTAAAAGCCTGTAGTAAAGCTTTGGTTAACGGTAAAGTTGTTGCCTTAAGTGAAGAAGTTAAAAATACCATTCTGACAAAAAATCACCAATTCTCAGAAAAGGCCCTACGCGTATTAGCCGGAGCTTATAAAGAATTCGCAGATTTACCTGATAATTATGAGCGCAATATCGTGGAAAAAGATCTGGTTTTCATCGGCCTACAAGCCATGATTGATCCGATACGACCCGAGGTAAGGGCCGCTGTTGACGCTTGTCGTTCTTCCGGCATCCAAGTTGTGATGATCACCGGTGACCATCGTGATACAGCTGCTGCCATCGCTAAAGAATTGGATGTTATTACTGATGACAGCCAAGCGATTACCGGAGCGATGCTTGATGAAATGAATGATGAAGAATTTGAAAAGGCGGTTGCCAACATCCACGTTTACGCTCGGGTCCAACCGGAACATAAAGTACGGATTGTCAACATGTGGAAAGAAAAAGGCTATGTGACCGCAATGACCGGTGATGGCGTCAATGATGCTCCGGCAATCAAGTCCGGGGATATCGGTATCGGCATGGGCATTACCGGAACTGATGTCACTAAAAATGTTGCTGATATGGTTTTGGCTGACGATAATTTTGCGACCATCGTCGCTGCTGTTGAAGAAGGTCGGCGTATCTATGACAATATTCGCCGAACCATCCAGTTTTTACTCTCTTCCAACTTAAGTGAAGTTGTGACTATTTTTGTTGCCACTATGGCCGGCTTTGTCTTGTTTAAACCGGTGCATCTGCTTTTTGTCAATTTAGTGACCGATAGTTTACCGGCTATTGCTTTAGGTATGGAACCGGCGCAAAGCGACATCATGAAACGCCCGCCGCGTGGCAAAAATGACGGAGTTTTCTCCAATGGTCTGGGAGTAGATGTAGTTTACCAGGGACTGTTGATAGCGATTTTAGTATTAGCATCCTATTTCATCATTGATGGTTTACATGACAACCATGAGTATGCCATGACTTCTGCACTATTTACCATCAATATGTGTGAAATATTTCACGCTTATAATATGCGGTCTTTTAGAGGCAGCATTTTTTCTATCAAAGGCCACAATAAGATACTGTGGTTGGCTATGTTTTTCTCTTTAATATTGAGCTTAATGATTATCTATGTACCGGGTCTCAATACTATCTTCTCTTTACAACCATTAGCTCTCAATGAAATTCTCATCTCCGGCGGTTTAGCTTTATCAATAATTCCCCTGGTGGAAATCGTCAAATTCATCCAAAGAAAACTTAAAATCTAGAAAGCAGCTAAACACCAGCTGCTTTTATTTAAAAGAATTGTGTTATCATTTACTTATGAATAGAACAGAAACCCGACCAATAAAAGTCGCTAACTTACAAATCGGTGGTCAAAATAAAGTAATCATTCAATCAATGGCCAATACTAAAACCAAAAATATCCCAGCAACCGTCAAACAAATAAACGAGCTCCAAGCAAAAGGTTGCCAACTAGTCCGACTGGCAATCCTGGACCAAGATGATGCTTTAGCAGTTTCTGCCATCAAAGATCAGGTAGAACTGCCCTTGGTCGCCGATATTCACTTCGACTATAAATTGGCTTTACTTGCCATCCAACAGGGTATTGACAAAATCCGTCTCAATCCCGGCAATATCGCTAATAAAGAGCATATTACTCAAGTCGTTGCAGCCTGCAAAAAAAGGAAAATACCTTTAAGAATCGGCATCAATGCCGGTTCACTGGAAAAAGAACTCTTACAAAAATATAACAAGCCTGGCGTTGAAGCGATGATTGAATCCGCCCAAAGACATGTCAAGATTCTCGAGGATTTGGATTTTTTTGATATTTGTCTGTCCTTTAAAGCCAGTGATCCTCAGCTTTGCATTGCCAGCTATCAAGCCGCCGCTTCCATCTTTCCTTACCCTTTGCACTTAGGCGTTACCGAAGCCGGAGATTTCTTTACCAGTTCGGTGCGGTCCAGTGCTGCTTTAGGAACCTTGTTAAGCCAAGGAATCGGGGATACTATCCGTATCTCAGTTAGTGGTGACCCCCTTGAAGAAATTAAAATTGCTAAAGAGTTGTTAAACTGTTTTGGCTTAATGCCGAATTATGCTCAAATCATCGCTTGCCCAACCTGTGGTCGCTTACAATATGATATGCTAAAAATCATTCCGCCACTTCAGGAGTTTTTGTCAGAAATCAATCGCCCGCTTAAAGTTGCTGTTATGGGTTGTGTGGTCAATGGTCCCGGTGAAGCATCCCAAGCTGATATCGGAGTAGCCGGTGGAATTAAAGAGGCTCTGCTCTTCAAGCATGGTAGAGTCCTGAGAAAAATCGCTCAAACTGATATTCTAAACGAATTAATAAAAGAAATTGAAGCAATGCTTCTTCAATAAAAAAAGCGGTTACCCGCTTTTTTAGCCTATTTTATACGTGGAATAATCTGTCGAAATATTTAGCGACGTTTTGTAGATTGTGTTCTTGACCATAGTCAACATTAGCGCTGACATAAACCGGTGGTGTGAAGCCTTTTCTCACCATAATTTCAATAGCTTCCAGCATCATGGCATTTTCCAGTACGGCAACCGAAACACTGGAAGTCCCGGAAACTTTGTAAGGCAAGCCTTCCACTTCAATGGAAGCATCGCCTTCCATAACCCCATTGTCAATAACCACATCAGCATATTCCCAAAGGTTCTTGCCACCGCTGTGCTTGCTACTAAGCTTCTTGCTGGATTCTAAGCTGGTAAAGACAATGACTTTAGCGCCTTTAGCTTTACAGTAAATGGCGATTTCAATCGGTAAAGGATTTCTTCCGGAGTTCGATATCAAAACAATTACATCTTCTTTACGGACATCCAGTTGTTGACAAAACAAAGCTCCTACGCCTTCTATTTGTTCATACTTGCCTTGAGCCGGTTCCCGAATTTGTTTAGCCGGAATTAAGCCACCGGCCCGTCCGGTAATTTCGATAGCCGCTGCCATGGAGTGACCGCTACCAAAAGCCTGGAGAATTCCGCCGCTCATGATCGCTTCCGCAATAATCTCAGCTGCTTTTGTTACATTTTCCGCTTGGCTTTCTTCCACTTTTTTCAGTAAATCTTCAATTACTTCAAAATATCTGTTTCTCACTATTTTTCTCCTTTTTAATGTTAATGATGGCTTTCATCGAATAAATTATACTTGATTATTCCGACAAATACTGCCAGCTTTGCGAATAATAGCTAATATTATTGTTATTTCTTTCATCGCAAACATCCGCCAGCAACAAACACCAAAAAGCCGACAAACTTTGTCGCAATCTGTTTGCCTTCACTTAATGAAATATTTGGCAAAGTTGAGTCAGTAATGTCAGTTTTCTTTCTCTTTTATCCAAAGATAATCATTTTTTAGTAATGTAATATAAATAAGTCCAATAAAGGGAATCAGAAATTTTCCTCGACCCAAAGCTGAGCCAACTTCAAGTTCTACGACTGAACCCGTGCTATCAAATTCGAGTTTGTTGCTTCGACACCAGTCTATTTTGGCATAAATGCTATGTTTACCACTATCAACAACAAATTCTCTAGTTTCATTATTACCGATATCACCAAGATATACCTCGTCAACATATATTTTGTAGGCCCTGATTTTGTCGACATAATCATTCTCTCTTGTTAGTCTTATCATCGCTATCCTCCCCTTTCCTTTTTCCCTCAAATAAATTCTTCATTTTTTTTGGCGGCAAAGCCCCTTTAAGCTTCTTGTTTTTCTCTTTGTTTTTGTTTGTTTTTTTCTTTGCTCACCTGCTTGATAGATGCTTGGATCATAGCCCGTCTTTTTTTACGTTTGATATCTTGAATCTCCGCTTGCATTTTCTTTTTATAACCCGGTTTTACTTTTTGGTTTTTCCGGCTGACAATCTTGACAATCTCCCTTTCAAATTCATCCATTTTTTTAGTTTGGGGTTTGCGGGTTTTAGTGATTCGCCATTGCCCTTTACTATAGTTTTGATAAACGAATTTAATACCACGTTTTTTCAGTTGATTGATAGCACCAGCATCACTGTCGCGATATAAGGTATAACACCAACCTTTTCGACCGTTTCTTCCGGTTCGACCACTGCGATGAATAAAGAAATCTAAGTCGCTTGGCAAGCCCAACGAAATTACATGGCTGATACTGTCTATATCTAAGCCGCGAGCAGCTAAATCGGTTGCTACGATATAACTGTCATTATGGTTTTGGATTTTCTTTAAAGCTTGCCGCCGGGCTCGTGCCGACATGTCACCGTGCAATTCATTGATTTGATAATTGTGACTACGCAACAGCTCAGCTGTCGCTGCTGCTTCTTTGCGACTGTTAGCGAAAATCAAACAAACGTAAGGATTGATGCCCGGCAGAATCTGAAGTAACTGTTCTTGGTAACTACGATGTTTACAAGCAACCAAAATATTCTCAATCTCTCCCGGTTCTTCATTTTGGGAAAGATCAACAGTTACCGCATCAGTTAAATACTTCGCAATAAAGGCTTGCAGTTGCTGTGGTATTGTCGCTCCAAAAACCATAATATTTAATTCTTTCGGCATCTTCCCTGCAACCGCATCAATTGTTTCTAAAAAGCCGGATTCAAAAGTCATATCAGCTTCGTCAATTATCAAAGTCTTAACTTTATCGACCCGGATTGCCTGCTGCTCAACCACATCTTTAAGGCGACCCGGAGTTCCGATTAAAATATGACAGTTGTTTTTCACTCTTTCAATAAGTTTCAAGCGATCACTGCCGCCGGTCGCTTCCACAATCTTGAGTTCCGGTAAAACCTCAGTCATTACTCGGGCTTTCTGACAAAGTTGGATAGCCAACTCTCTGGTGGGCGCACTGATAACAACCTGCAGTTCGTTACGACTCACATCGATTTTTTCGATTATCGGTATTAGGAAGGCATGGCTTTTTCCGCTGCCGGTTTTCGAAATACCGATGATGTTTCTTCTTTTTAAAGCCAGGGGTATAACCACTTGTTGAATTGTCGTTGGCGTTGAAAAACCGTTTATCGCGATAAACTTCAAAGCCGGTTCATTTAAGTTGAATTTGGTAAAATCTGACATTGTGCTCTTGCTCCCCACCTTCAATATTCTAACACAGGTATTAATGATGTGATAGAATGGTAACATGGAAGTAATTAAAATTCAGCCGCAAGGTTATTGTTTAGGTGTCACTAAAGCCTTAAACCTGGTAAAAAAAGCAATTAAAGAGAATCCGG
Organism: uncultured Erysipelotrichaceae bacterium; assembly: GCA_964622375.1. Classification (GTDB taxonomy): domain Bacteria; phylum Bacillota_I; class Bacilli_A; order Erysipelotrichales; family Erysipelotrichaceae; genus CAZUQA01. Next base: position 16,365 of record CAZUQA010000050.1, read on the forward strand.
ATAAGGTTATCTACCTACTAGGTATGATTGTCCATAACGATCTTATAAACCAAGCTTTGTTACGACAGGGTGTAAAACTTTTAAGTTCAAACAAAGCCAAACAACAATGGATTGAAGAGTTGAATGCCGGTATCCTGATTATCAGCGCTCATGGTGTCAATCCCGACTTAATAAAGAAGGCTGAAGAAAAGGGCTTAATTGTCTATGATGCGACCTGCCAACATGTCAAAGTTGCCCAACAAATGGTAACTGATTATTTAGCCCAAGATTTTGACATCATCTATATCGGGGAACCCCAGCATCCGGAAGCTCAAGGCATTATAAGCATAGCGCCAGCCAGAATTCATTTGGTTAACCAACTTAGTGACATTGCTGATTTGCGAATAAACAACGAGAGAATCATTGTCATTACCCAAACAACCATCAATCATCAAGCTGTACAAGAATTATTCGCCAATATTTCTGTCTACTTTCCCCAAGCCTTAATCAGCGGCGAAATTTGTGCCGCTACTAAACAGCGGCAAGCTGCTGTTTGTCAGTTGGCTGAAGATCTCGACTTACTGTTTGTTGTTGGTGACAAGAGCTCAAACAACGCTAATAAATTGGTGGAAATCGGTCAAAATAAAGGTATCAAACAGGTCTATTTAGTAACCAGCGTTGCCGATATCGTTGATTTTGATTTCAACAACATAAAAAAGGTCGGTGTGACTTCCGCCGCCTCTACTCCGCCTTACTTAACCAACCAACTTATCAGCTATTTACAAACTTATCCTGAGGGAAAAATACCGGCGCTAGATTTAGAAAAAATCCTGTAAAAATTCCCTAATTAAATTGATTTCGTTTTTCAACTCATTTTTCTGATTTAGAAAGAAGTTTCTTTTAATCTTTTTATAGTAGCGGTGATAATAATCGAGAAACTCCGGTGGCTTTCTTTGTAACAGATAGGGGCCAAAATAGCTTTCTGCTTCACTATAATCTTTTTGTTCTTTTAAATTAAACTTAATTAACTGGTAGTCTTTATAGTCTTTGACCCAACACTCATCAAGAATGTTGACTCGCCGCTCACCCAGAAACTTGCGGAACAGTTTAATCTGACTGTTGCATTGCACAATAATAGCTTCTAAACCCCATAGTTTGTCCCAATTGTCTTGTAGTATCCCTTTGATAGTAAGGTAACCTAAACCGGCTATTACTACCACGCTGGTATCAGCAGGTAAATCATTTAAGCCGTTTGATAATATCGTGGTGATGTTAGTGTAAGCCCCCCTGGTGATATTTTCTTGAGCCCGAGTTAAAGGTCCCTCCGCAATATCTATCGCATACCCTTTGTTTAAGCTCTGCTTTTCCGCCAAATAACACAATAAAAGGCCGTGATCACTACCCACATCAGCTACTATTTCATTTTTTGGTATAAAATCAGCCAGTTGTAACAAGCGTTTACTTAGCATTATTTGTCAACAAATTCTTTTAAGTGTTTCGACCGTGTCGGATGACGCAATTTCCGCAAAGCCTTACCTTCAATTTGCCGGATTCTTTCCCGCGTAACATTAAACTCTTTACCCACTTCTTCTAAAGTTCGAGTTCTACCATCATAGAGGCCAAAACGCAAACGCAGCACTTTTTCTTCTCTTTCTGTCAAACCATCCAACACCTTATTAATCTCTTCCTTCAACAATTGGTTGGAGGCATATTCATCCGGTGACATTGCATCTTTATCTTCGACGAAATCTCCCAAATGGGAGTCTTCTTCCTCACCGATTGGGGTCTCTAAAGAAACTGGCTCCAAAGCGATTTTTTGAATCTCTCTGACTTTTTCCGGACTGATGTTTTCCATCTTGGCGGAAATTTCCTCGGCGGTCGGTTCACGGCCTAAGTCTTGTACCAACTGCCTTTGAATTCTCGTCAGCTTATTGATGGTTTCTACCATATGCACCGGTATTCTGATGGTCCTTGCTTGATCGGCGATAGCTCGGGTAATAGCCTGGCGAATCCACCAAGTCGCATAAGTGGAAAATTTAAAACCTTTAGTGTAATCAAATTTCTCAACCGCTTTTACTAAACCCATGTTGCCTTCTTGAATTAAGTCCAAAAACAACATCCCGCGACCAACATATTTTTTCGCAATAGAAACTACCAAACGCAAATTGGCAGAAATCAAAGTATTGATAGCCTCTTGATCCCCTTTTTCAATACGTTTAGCCAATTCTTGTTCCTCATCAGCATTTAACAAAGGTACCCGACCAATTTCCTTGAGGTACATCTTTACTAAATCGTTAATTTTGACAAAACCCCGTTCGCTTTGTTCACTGATGATAGTTTCAACCGCTTTGTTGGCAAACTCGCTGTCATCAACTTTCTCGACAAAACCATCGATAACCTCTTCGACTACATCTAAATCTTCCTCGATAATGCCGTCGTTTTCCAAAACTACTTCAACTAAATCTTCTTCAATTATTACATCATCAATCTCAACGGCTAATTCGATTTCCTGTTCTTTAAACCAATCTAGTAGTCCATCGGTGTCTTCATCGCTCAGCTCTAAAGTATCGACAGCTTTTAGCACATCATCCTGACTCAGTTTCTTTTCTTTTTCATACTGCTTCTTCAGATTCGTTTTTATCTGGTCCAGCGTCATCAGTTCTTTCATGGTCTTTCCTCCGTGGTGTTAAGTAACTCAATTCTTTTTCTTTTAGAGCAATTTTTTCTTGTTCTAAGTTGCTTTTTAATTTTATGTCGTGCGTCGCTTTAATTTTTTGATCTAAAGCTTTAATCTGTTGCCTCACTAATAAACGTCGCACTGTATCAATAGCTTCATATAAAACATCTTCGTTATACTCTTTCTGTAATAAATCCAAAGTTTCAATTTCTCCCAACAGCTGCCTGAGATACTCTTGGGATATCCAATCATACAACATTGCCGCATCAACTTTCAAGTTCTCATTGTCTGCTTTGATAATCAACAAAGCTAAGAAGTATAAATCCTCATCCGGCAGCGAACCCAGATCATCCTGAAATATTGCAATCGCCTCTTTACTCAACAACATCTGATTGATAATTTCCATTTGCGCTCTTTGACTTGCTTTGTAAGCTACAGGTTTTTTTGCGACCTCGGTTTCTACTGCCAATTTAGTCTGTTGCAGTTGGAAATCAAAGTTGGTGCGACTATTCAGTTCTTTTAAAAAGTAACGACGATGATTTTCATCCGGTAGTTTGCTGATTTCCGCCAGCATTTCTTTAGCGAAACGATCGCGTTGGCTGAAATTCCGTAAATCAAACTGTTTGCTTAAATACTTAAAGAGAAATTCAATCCAAGTCAGTTGGCGGGTGGTAAGAAGTTTAAGCTCATTTTCCGAATACTCTTTGATGATATCATCAGGATCTAAGTCCGTTTCATTATCCAAGATGGCTAGCGGGATATTAGCCGTAGCAGCTAATTTCCCCAACTTGTAAGTTGCTGCTTGTCCGGCTTTGTCGCCGTCATAACAGATACAAATATTGGGCGACAACTGTCGGATTTTTTTTAATTGTTCCATAGTGCAAGCTGTACCCAAAGTTGCCACCACATTATATATTCCGACTTTCGCAAAGGCTATGACATCCATTATGCCTTCACATACGATGACCTGTTTTTGTTTTTGACAGAAAGGCCGTGCTTGTTGGTAATTATAAACCAGTTGCGATTTTTGATAAATCGGTGTTGTTGCCGAATTAATATACTTAGCCTGGTCAGCCAGTAAACTGCGGGCAGAAAAACCGACGATATTGCCCCACTCATCGCTTATGGGAAAAGTAAGACGGTTGCTGAAGACATTATAATTATAATCTTCAACCTTGGTAATCAGGTTGAGATTTAACATAGTCTCAATGTCATAACCTTTAGCTAATAAAAACTGCGATAGTTTTTCCCCTTTTGGTAGAAAACCGATTTTGAACTTCTTAATCAATTCATCTGAAATACTGCGGGAATAAAGGTAATCTAAATACTCTTTGTTCTCCGGGAGAAACAACTGATACGCTGCATAATCACTAGCTTCTTTCATCAGGTTGTAGTATTTCTTGGTTTGCGGATTAACAGTCTGCCTATCTCTAACAACTTCAAAATTAAAAGGTAAATGAGAAATCTCGGCTACGCGCTTAACTGCTTCAAAGTAAGTCACTTGTTCGAAATTTTGGACAAAAGTGAAAACATTACCGGCTGCCCCACAGGAAAAGCATTTATAGATCTGTTTCGTCGGTGATATTGACATTGAAGGATTATGATCATCATGAAAAGGACAAACGCATTTGATGCTCTTACCTTTTTGCACCAAAGCCAGATAATTACCGATGACATTGACAATGTCACTATTTTGCCTAATGTTATCTATTGTTGCCTGATCAAGTTTAGGCATTATTAATAAGCAACTCCCTTTTCAATAAAGTCCTTTAGTTCGGAAATTTTCATCCGCTCTTGGCTCATCGAATCACGATAGCGGACTGTCACGGTCTCGTCTTCCAATGTAGCAAAATCCACGGTTATGCAATAAGGTGTCCCGATAGCATCCTGCCGGCGATAGCGTTTACCGATACTACCGGTTTCATCATATTCCACCATAAAATGCTTGCTTAAATCACCGTACACTTCTTTAGCCTTGTCTGTGAGATTTTTCTTGATCAAGGGAAATACTGCCGCCTTAAACGGTGCCAAAAAAGGTGCTAGGCGTAAAACATCACGGGTTTCCCCATCTTCCATTAACTCTTGATCATAAGCTTCGCATAGTACTGCTAAAAGTATCCGGCCCACACCATAGGTAGATTCCACAATAAAGGGGATGAACTTTTCATTAGTCTCCGGATCAAGATAGCTCATCGACACTCCAGAATACTCTTGATGCCGTTTTAAGTCAAAATCTGTACGATTGTGAGTGCCGTTGATTTCCCCCCAACCAAAAGGAAAGAGGTAATCAATATCACAAGCTGCTTTGGCATAATGCGCCAGCTTTTCATGATCATGATAGCGCAGTTTCTCATCAGGCAGCCCCAATTCATTGAAGAACGCTTTACCATACTCTTTAAAATAATCGTAGAGCTCGCTGTCTTCACCTTCCTTGCAAAAAGTTTGAAATTCCATTTGTTCGAATTCGATAGTTCGAAAAATAAAAGTTCCCGGTGTCACTTCATTGCGGAAAGCTTTGCCTATTTGGCCGATGCTGAAAGGTAATTTAGCGCGCATCACCCTTTGGACATTCAAATAGTTGACATACTCCCCTTGAGCATTTTCCGGTCGCAAATAAACTCGACTTGTCTCATCTTTTATTACCCCGCGATTGGTCTCAAACATTAAATTAAATTGGCGTAAAGCGGTAAAATTATGCTTGCCACATTTTGGACAAGGAACATTATGTTGCTTAATAAAAGCCATCATTTCTTCTTCGTTCATTGCATCGGCACTGATTGTTTTATCAAATTCATTGATTAATGTATCAACACGATAGCGCATCTTGCACTCTTTACAGTCTATCAAGGGATCAGAAAATGAAGTCACGTGCCCGGAAGCTTCCCAAACTCGAGGATGCATCAGAATGCCGGCATCGATCTCATAACTATTCGGTCTTTTTTGGATAAACTTCTTACGCCAAGCATCTTTGATGTTATTCATCAGCCGGGTCCCTAAAGGACCATAGTCCCAAGTGTTAGCCAAGCCACCATAAATCTGCGAACCTTGAAAAACAAAGCCACTGGTTTTCAAGTGATTTACGATAGTATCAAAGTTATATTTGTTCATTTTTTCCTCGTTATTCATGTACCATATATTAGCATTTTTCAGTTACCAAAACAAGGGACTTAGCTGTCTCCTCACCGGTCAATCGTTTAAATAGCCAAGCATTTAAAGTTCCAAATTTTTTAGTTGTCCTAAAAATTTCCAAGTTTTTAACTCAGCCGGTAAATAATGTAGATAGTATTTCATTAAGACATCGACCAATAGCCAATCATAATCCCATTCTGCCAACTTTTCTTTATCCTGATCACTGGCTTTAAAAAGATAGCTGAAGAGTTGTAACTGTTTCTTTGTACATTTTAGATCATAGCTGTGGCAACAATGCTCACAAACCAAACCACCCTCAAAGCTCAAGGCAACAACCATTTTATTGCCACAATTGTAGCAACCGTCAACCCGCGGCTGAATACCACTGTCACTAATCCAGCCCTTTATTAACCAACAAAGATTAAACCAATACCCAGCTTTATTATGTAAGCTTAATGCGAGCTCTAAAACTTCATGGTAGTAATCTGTTTCGCGAAAATAGCGACTGAGCATTTCAGCAACAAAGCTCATGATAGCCACAGCCAGTAAATCTTGCGAAAGACGATAATCCTTTAACACACTGGCAATAGTCACAACCCCTCGGGCTCTCTCATTGGGATAAGCTAAGCTAAACTCACTCAACACAAAGAGTTGACAAGCGGCTTTGTTTTTAGCACCCAATTTCTTTATTCCTTTGGCAATGACATCTTCGACGCCGTTTTCGCTTAACAAAGAAAGAACCATGTTGTTCTCTCTGTCATCTTTTTGTTGCAAAACCAAAGCGGTAATCTGTTTTTCCATTACTCTTCTATTACCGGGACATAGCCTAATTGTTGTAACTTATTCTGCCGATTGCGCCAGTCTTCTTCCACCCTGACAAATAACTCCAAGAAAATTCTGTTACCTAAAATCCCTTCCAGTTCTTCTCTCGCCTGTTGGCCGACTTTCTTGATCATCTGCCCTTGCTTGCCGATGATGATGCCTTTCTGCGAATCTCGCTCCACTAAGATCATCGCATCGATATGTAAAGTTTCGCGTTCTTTTTTAATTTGCTCGATAACCACTGCTACACTATGCGGTATCTCCTGCTCGGTTAAATTAAGTATCTTTTCACGGATGATTTCACTGATGATAAACTGCTCAGGATAATCAACAATTTGCCCGGCCGGATAATACTGCGGACCTTCTTCCAGATAATTGACAGTCAAGCCTAACAGTCTTTCGGTATTCTCTGAGTTCTTAGCGGATACCGGAATAATCTCGCTAAAGTTATAACGTTTTTGGTAGTCAAGAATAAAGTGATAAAGCTGTTCTTTACTGATCAAATCTATTTTATTGATAATCAAGAAAGTCTTTTCATTAAACTCCGGTAGTTTGTCCAATACAAACTCATCACCACCGCCAAAAGTTGCAGAAGCGTCAACAATTAAGTAGATAACATCCACTCCTGAAGCACTGGCATAGGCAGTTTTATTCATATTTTGTCCCAGTTTGTGATGGGGTTTGTGAATACCCGGGGTGTCGATAAAAACCAACTGATAATCCGCCGTTGTCAATATTCCCCTAATAGCATTTCTGGTTGTTTGCGGTTTATTGGATATTATCGCCAGCTTTTGTTTCATTAGAGCGTTTAATAAAGTGCTCTTTCCGACATTCGGCCGCCCGATGATCGCAACAAAACCAGATTTGAACATTAATTCAATTCCTCGGCACTAAAGGCAAAAGGCAATAATTCTGCTATCGTGGTTGCTCTGGAAGCTGCCTTATTTGCCAGGTAAATCGGTGTATCCGGCAACAACAATTCGGACAAAACTTGACGACAAGCGCCGCAAGGACAAGCTATCTCCCGGCCATCACAGACAATAGCAATAGCAACAATATCTTCTTTACGGTAGCCGTGAGCATAAGTTGCAAAAATCGCAGTCCGCTCACCACAATTTGTCAAACCATACGATGCATTCTCAATATTTGCCCCGATGAAATAGTTGCCGTCTTTGCACAATACACAAGATCCCACATGGAAATTTGAATATGGCGCATAAGCATTTTCCATAGCAGCAAAAGCTAATTTTAAAAGTTCTTCTTTTCTCATGTTCATTCTCCTATAATAAGTGTTCAATTAATAGCAAGATGCCGATAATTAAAGCAAATAAACCGGATAAAAGTACCAGCCCGGCACTGAGGTCCTTGATTTTTTTTGCTTGGGTTTTTCGCTCTAAAGAGATATAGTCAACTGTCATCTCCACGATACTGTTAATCCACTCGCAAAGAACGACAATAGCAATCATGATAATAACTACTAACCATTCAAAATAACTAATTTTAACCACAATAAAAGTGACAACAGCAACTAAGCCCAAAACAATTTGTAGCCAAATACTGCCTTGGCGCATGCCAATAAACAAACCGGTAAAAGCATACTTAAATTTATTTAGCAATTTCATTCAGTATTTCCTTTTGTAGATTAATCATGATTTTCTCAGCAGTGGCGCTTTGATGGTCATAGCCTAACAGGTGCAACAATCCGTGAGTAAAAAGAAAAAGGGTCTCGCGTCTTTGACTATGTTTATATTCTGTCGCTTGACGTTGGACAGCTTGGATATTGATGATGATATCACCCAATGATTTGTCAATCTCCGGATTAGTTTCGTAATCATCGCTTTGATCTTTTAAGGCAAAACTGATGACATCGGTCGTTCTATCAATACCACGATACTGGCTGTTGATTTGACGCATTTGCTCGTCATCAACAAAGACCACGGCACATTGCAAATCATCCTCTAATTGCAGTAACAAACTGATCTTAGAAGCAATCACCGGAAAATCAGTGCTATAAGCTACAATATCTTGATTAGAAGTCTCATTAATAATGTCTATTTCCATTTACTTGATTATACCATTGCCGTTGTAATAAACACAATTTCGCTGGCTTTCACTAATGATTCTCACCAATTTGGTAAGCGTCGATTATTTTTTGCACTAAAGGACTGCGGACAACATCGATGCTGCTAAGTTCAACTACTTTTATCTCTTTTATCTTTTCTAAAACCTTAATGGCATGTACCAAACCGCAAGTTTGCGATTTTGGTAAATCAATTTGGGTAATATCACCGGTTACTACCATTTTCGAATTAAAGCCCAAGCGAGTGAGAAACATCTTCATCTGGGTCATCGTAGTATTCTGGGCTTCATCGAGAATGACAAACGCCCGCTCTAAAGTCCTTCCTCGCATAAAAGCTAGTGGTGCCACTTCAATCACACCTTGTTCCAAGTATTTGCTAACCCTTTCCGCCCCTAAAATATCATACAAAGCATCATATAAAGGTCGCAAATAGGGATCAATCTTCTCTTTCAAATCACCCGGTAAAAAACCAAGGTTTTCTCCGGCTTCTACGGCTGGGCGGGTTAGAATAATTTTTTCTATCTTTTGACTTTTAAATAAAGCCAAAGCATAGGCAACAGCGAGATAAGTTTTCCCGGTCCCAGCCGGGCCGACGGCGAAAACCACATCATAATTACACATTGCTTCAAATAAAAGTTTTTGGTTATTGGTTTTAGGGTAAACTGCTTTCCCTTTATGACTACTGATTATCGGCGTATCATAAAGGCCGGTAACAGTAACTTCTTGATTAGTTAATGCTAGTTGACACAGATAGATTAACTCACGTCCGGCAAAGTATTTCTGTTGCTTAAGACAATCCAATAAAGCAGTAACAACCTTTAGGGCGGCAGCAACATTTTCTCTGTCCCCATTAATTATCAAATTGTTTCCCTTGATACTTAATTCCACCAGCAATTTATCGGCAATAATCTTTATATATTCATCCTGAACACCACAAATACCCTGCAAATACTCATATGATAAATTCTCGATAATTTTCTCATCCATATAGCAATCTTACACTAAAAACCAAGAAAAAAGGAAACTTTAACGAATTTCCTTTTTGTCAGATTATTTACTGCGCCTGGCTTTTCTGGCAGCCTCTGATTTGAGCTTACGCCGAACACCCGGCTTCACATAATACTCTCTTTTTCGCGCTTCAGCAAGGGTGCCATTGCGTGATACTTGTCTCTTAAAGCGCCTTAAAGCATCATCTAATACTTCGTTCTCTTTAACTACAACTCTCGGCATTTTCATCCCTCCTTTCGCACAAGTAGTATTATAAACTAATTTTACGAATAATATCAAGCCTGAGCTAAAACTTGTGCTAAAATTTGGCAATGATTTGCCTTTCTCTTATGAAGCTTAGTTTGCACTGCTGGTAATTTTAAAGACCCAAAGGCATCGTCACTAACATCTTTTTAACTTAAGAGTTATTTTCTGATAAAACTCTAGAGAATTTTCTTTAGCTCAGCAACTAAATCCAATTGTTCCCAAGGCACCGTTATACCATCTTTTACTTCAGCGCCAAAATGACCATAACGTGAACAACTGGCATAAATCGGTCGTTTCAAATCAAATCTATCTATTATACCTTTTGGTGTTAAGTCGACTAATTCCATTATTTTCTCAGTAACTTTATTCTCATCGATCCCGGTATCATGTAAATTGATATTTACCGAAATCGGTTCTTTAATGCCAATAGCGTAAGACAATTGGATTGTACATTTCTTAGCTAAGCCGGCAGCGACAATATTCTTGGCTAAATAACGAGCCATATACGCAGCACTGCGGTCAACCTTCGTCGGATCTTTACCACTAAAGGCACCACCACCATGGGGTGAATAACCGCCATAGGTATCCACGATGATTTTTCTTCCGGTTACTCCGGCATCACCAATCGGACCACCGATGACAAAGCGCCCTGTTGGATTCAACAATACTTTATAGTCAGTATTCAAATTATAAGATTTAACGACCTCCGCAATAAATCCTTTGATGTATTCTTTGAAGGCCGTTTCATCATAATCAGCATCATGTTGAATTGACATCAAGACAGTGTGCACTTTAGCTGTAGAGCCACTATAGTCAATGGTAACTTGTGATTTCATATCTGGTTTAGCCCATTTAAAATCACCGTTTTTTCTTAGGGTATCGGCTTTCTTGATAAGATCATGAGCAATCGAAATCGCCAGCGGCATGAAATTCGCGGTTTCATCACAAGCATAACCGAACATCATTCCTTGATCCCCAGCCCCGCCGACGTCATCATTAGTGCCTAAGGCAATATCAGCTGATTGGCTGTTTAAAAGATTAGTAATTCGCGGTTTGATATCATAGCCAATATCAGCGTATACTCCGGCAACTAAAGCTTCGATGTCAACGTCTGCCGTCGATGTTATTTCTCCGCCTAAGACGATATTATCATCCTTGACTAAGGTTTCAACAGCTACTCGAGATTTAGGATCCAGTCGTAAATGAGCATCGAGGATTAAATCGGAGATGTAATCACAAACCTTGTCGGGATGCCCCGGTGATACTGATTCTGATGTGAATAATTGTTTTTCCATGTTTTCCTTCTTTCCAATAAAAAACTTCCTGCTCGAGGAAGTAAAATATTATTTGTACTTCACTCTTATTGCTCAGAGATGGCCTCTGCTTGGGATGAGCACCTTCTTTAAAAGGGTTGCTACCACATCAGCGGTCCCTGACCTCCGTGGTTCCAAATAAAAGTTTATGTAACTATAATACAGCTAATAATTCCGCTTGTCAATTTTAAGCGAGGTTAAGCGAGGTTAAGCGAGAACAAGGAGGGATATTACCAACTTAAATCGAACTTAACTTTGAGAATCGTCGATTTTGTTTTTACGTTTTCTTAAAAAGACATAAAAGCCTGACATATGATTGATTAAGAACATTTTCAAATAGCCCTTTATCTTGTTTCTTACTTCAACAACAAACACCAGAGTTCGCCGTGGCGTCAAGGGCCCGACAAAGACGAAATCCCAAAATTTCTCCCAGAACTTTCTAATCTTTGTATCTTTCTTATAACACCATTTATACTTCTTGACAAAGAACAAGAAATAATGTGCCGCAAAAAGCACCTGATGATCAGGGAATTGAGCTTGTTTTAAGTAGACTTTAGTCTTCGCTGTTATCTCCCTTAAGAAACCTCCCTCTTCCGCTATTTTTCTCAGGGTGGTTGCCGGATAAGGATAGAAGATATTAGGAACAATTTGGTCACTCTTTAATTGGGCGTTTAATTTAATAGTTTCCAAAGCTTTGTGTAAATCCTCGTAAGGCAAGCCCACGATGTTATAGGTCAAAACATTGATCTTATATTTATTAAACCACTTAGAAGCATTGATCATCTGTTCATCTGTTGTATACCGATGAAGATACTTATGCCTGATTTCTTTGTTGCCGCTTTCCAAACCGATATCAATGGTATAACAGCCGGCATCTTTCATCCTTCTTACGGCATCTTCTGTGACAATATCAAAGCGCAAATTCGAAGTCCATGGTAGTCCAATCTCTGACTTATACAAATCGATGAACTCATCAAACCACGCAGGAAACATATTGAATATCGCATCACGGAAATTGATGAACTTGATATTGGGGTGTTTCTTTAATACTACCTTAATTAACTCTATACTCTTTTGTGGACTGCGAAAACGGGCATATTTTGCTTTATTTGGGTAAATATTTCTAAAATTGGCATTACCACAATAAGTGCAGTTATACAAGCAACCACGGCTTAAAATCACAATGGCAATATTGGTTTTGGTAGTTTCCAAATTTTTGTAATCAAACAAATCGATGTCAGGAAAAGGTAACTCATCGAGGTCTTCGATCAGCGGTCGTACCGGGTTTTTTATGGTTTGCCCTTTTCGTAAAAACCACCAGCTTAATAGCCCGCTATAGTCTTCGCCTTTTTCCATTTTCTGCATCAGTTCTAAGACCGGATATTCTCCTTCCCCGACACAAATACCATCCAGTCCGGCAATATTTTCAAATTCTTCCGGCGCCAATATCGGGTGGTAGCCCCCGACAATAATAAAGGCCTCTTTGTTCACCTCTCTGGTCCACTTTATTAAACTCTGCACATAGCTAAACATCGTGGTCCGCGTAGAAAAACCAATTAAATCTACAGTACCATATGTCGCTAATTTTTCTTTATACTGTTTTTCTTTAAGCTCATAGCTAATATGCATAAGTGAAACGGTAAATCCGGCTTGTTTTAGAACCGCCGAAATAGAAGCCAAACCTTCACTATAATTGCCGCCACTTGACTTCGAAGTAGCCTCACCTTCGACAAAATCCGGGTATACCAACAACATGTGTAATCTTTGATTATTTGTTTGTTTCATTGGAAAATCTGCTTTCTATACAGCTTATTATCTAAATACTGGCATACTGTATCAACTCATCAATCATAAAAAAATATCCTGGGTTTGTCAAATCGCCCATGACTAGTTTAACCGCTTAAGTAAGTGACTATATCTCATGTCATTTAAGGATTTAAGTCGATGATTTGAACTTGGCGATTTTCTTTTAGTTTGAAGAAAATACCCAAACTATAATCTTCGGTAATAAGAACTTTACTGTCCTGCAACCGTTGAATTACTTCAGCAGCCGCACTATGGGGGCGGTCTTTGCTGGCGGTGCTGATAATAGCATATAGCGGTTTCACTTTTTGAATAAACTCCGCACTGCTGCTGTCATCTTGTCCATGATGCGCTACTTTTAGGATAGTTGCCTGCAAATCAATTCCGTTTTTCAACAATTGCCGCTCAGTTTTTTCTTTCATATCCCCGGTAAACAACACCCGGTTGCCGAGGATTTCAAACATTAAGACTAAAGAATTGTTGTTGTCGTCTTTTTCGTCTTTAGTTTCCGGGGCCAAAACTAAAAAACTACAGTTTTCGCTTAATTGTATTTCTTGAAAAAAATCCAGTTCGATAATTTTGATAGCGTACTCTTGAGCCAATGCTTTGACTCCGGTATTGTGAATTTCCCCCAATGAACTGATATAGAGTTGAGAAATCTGTTGGCTACGGCACAGTTGCCCCCAGCCCCCAATATGATCCTTATCGCCATGGCTCAGAATTACAGCATCGATTTTTTCCACCCCTAACAGTTGCAAAATAGCTGTTATTTGGCTAAAAGACTCTTGACTGCCGCTGTCAATCAAGAAATTCTTACCATCAATCTGAATTAAAGCCGCATCGGCTTTAAAAACATTGATAAAAACAAGAACGGCTTCTTTAACTTCTGGTTCTTCCGCTACCTTTTCTTGTTTCAGACAAGCGCATAGACTCAAACAAATCAATACTACCAATATTTTTTTGATTCTACTCATTTTCTCAGTGCTAAACCATACATTCATGTGCTTAAAAATGGTATCATATTATTGCTAGTTAATAAAGGAGCTTACCCTATGATAAACCGCGATGATTTCAATAATATCAAGCATTGGATAGTACTAGGTTTCATCTTTACGATTTTCGCTTTTGTGGTTATCTATTTTGATCCCATCGTTGTAGTTGTTAAGCGGCTGTTCTCTGTTTTCTCTCCTTTGTTCTATGCTATCGGTTTTTCCTTTGTGCTCAATATCATTTCCAGCCGTTTGGAAAAGCTGCTAAAAAAAGCTAAAACCCAGAGTCCGTTTTATCAAAAAATTCAGCGCCCCTTATCAATCTTCATAGCTGTCGTCTTTTTCTTGCTGATCATCAGCCTTTTGTTTAGTTTTATTATTCCCCAACTGGTAAACAGTTTGGTCAACCTGCTCAGTAATCTACCAAATTACATTGGCTCCATACAAAAATATGTTAACGATTTCTTTAGTAATTTTGACATTCCCCTGCAAATTGATATTTTGAAAACTGAATTTTGGCTAGATGCCATGCCGCAAGTATCAGATTTTATCACAAAAAACCTGATTGATGTGATTAATCGCTTTCTATCTTTCACCGGTGTTTTCTTTAATATTGTGTTAGGCTTCATGATTAGCTTTTATTTTTTGATCGATAAAGAACGTTTTATCCGTCAAGGTCGTAAAGTAATCATGGCTCTTTTTTCGTATAAAACCGGTCTAAGAATAATTGAAATTAGTAAAGAAGCAAACCGGATTTACTCCAAATTTTTAACCGGTAAAACCTTAGAAGCTACTTTTTTAGGCTTGATGTTCTATGTCATCCTGGCTGTCCTACAAATACCATTTGCCTTATTAATCAGTTGTATGATAGCTATACTAAGTTTCGTCCCGGTTATCGGTGCGATTATCGCTTGGATTATTGGCACTCTGTTAATACTGGCGATTGACCCCTTCAAAGCCTTAATTTTCTTTGCCTTCTATCAAATATTACAACAACTGGAAACGACCTTTGTCTATCCCCGGATCATTGGTAAATCCATTGAACTTCCCGGAGTTTGGACCTTGCTTGCCGTCTTTATTGGCGGTGGTCTGTTCGGCTTTTTTGGCATTCTTTTAGGGGTTCCTACTGCCGCCCTGATTTATTATCTCTTTGTCAATTTTATTAACAAACGCTTAGAAGACAAAAATATCAAAGTTACTGACTCTGATGTCAGCCAATCATAAAACAAGGTAGCTGTAGCCCCTTGTTTTTAATCTATTTAATAAGTGTGTTTATCGAAAACCACTTCGCCGTCAAGCATTTTCATTAAGCTGACACCGCGACTGGTACCGATTCTCTCAGCTCCGGCATCAACCATAGCGACCAAGTCACTTACACTAGCAACACCACCGGCTGCCTTAATTCCGGCTTTATCGCCCACTACACTCTTTAGGAGTCTGACATCTTCGACTTTGGCACCGTCGGTAGAAAAACCGGTACTGGTTTTCACAAAAGCTGCGCCCCCATCAAGCACCGCTTGGGTCGCCCTTCTTTTCTCTTCTTCACTCAACAAGCAAGTTTCGATGATGACTTTAACCGGTTTATTTCCTGCCGCCTTTACTACAGTTTTAATGTCGTCAACAACCTCTTCATATTTTCCTGATTTCAGAAAGCCAATGTTTATTACCATATCCAGTTCATCAGCTCCGGCAACCACGGCAGCTTGAGCTTCAGCAGCTTTCGCTTGCGTCAAAGTTGCCCCCAAAGGAAAACCAATAACCGCGCAAACCTTAACCGGACTGTCAGCCAAGAGTTCTTTACAGTAACTAATCCAACAAGGGTTAACACATACAGCTAAAAAGCCGTAGGATTTAGCCTGGTCACACAACTCAGCAATCTGTTGTTGGGTGGCATCAGCTTTTAATAAGGTGTGTTCAATATATTTGTTTATCTCCATAGTATCTTATCGCAACAGAGCTTTCAGGCACATGGTAGCCACTGTTGCATCTCCGGCATAATTATACATCATTTTTCCTAAGCCCCGGTCATTGAAAAGTTCATCACCTTTAGCTAGAATTAAAACAATATCATCTTTTTGGGCTAAAGCTATAGCTTGTTGAATGGCGATTTCTCTTTCTTCAATAAAGTAATATTCACAATTTTTTATCCCGGTAGCAATCTGTTCGGCAATTTCTTGGGGGTTTTCGTTCCTTTGATCTTCTTCCGTTAAAATTATCAAGTCGGCATATTTATCAGCTACCGCCCCCAACAGATGACGTTTCTGTGACTCGCGCTTACCCGGTGCTCCAAAAACAGCGATGATGCGACTTTGGTTTTTCTTGGTGTCCCGGGCAAATTGAAATACCCGCTCAAAAGATTCCGGAGAATAGGCGTAATCGACCACGACAGTGAAATCCTGACCTCCATCAATAGTTTCCATTCTACCGGGAACCACTGGCAATTTTTCTAACTCTTTTATCACATCTTCAACAGGAAAACCCAGTTCGCATAAAGCTGCCGTGACTGCTAAAATATTGTAAATGCTGAATTTCCCCAGGGCTTTTGTTACCAGCTTATGTTTCGTGCCCTGCCATACTAGATTAAACTCACTACCTTTTCTGTGGCAGGTGATATTTGTCGCCCGATAGTCGCTTGCTTCATCAATCCCATAAGTAAGCACCTGCGCCGGGCAATCAGCTATTATGGTGGCAGAAACCGCATCGTCTTTGTTGATTATCGTTGTTTTGCCGCTTTGCAGATTATCAAAAAGTTGTTTTTTTGCGGCTAAGTAATTTGTTAAGGTGCCGTGAAAATCCAAATGTCGACTACTGAAATTGGTTAGCACCGCCATTTCATAGTTGATAAAATCTGGGGGGTGTAAATCCAAATTAATTGAAGAAAGCTCAATTACACAATTATAACAGCCGGCTTGGTACATTTTATGCAAATAATCAGCCACGGCTATTTCTTCCAAATTGGTAACATCAATACTTAACTGACAATCAGCGTAATGAATACCAATATCACCAATGTAGCCGCAATTTTCAAAATTTTGCATTAAGGTTTTCAACCAATACGCGCTGGTTGTTTTACCCTCAGTACCGGTTATCCCAATTATTTTCATTTTATCAAAGCAATTTTCATAGAAGACCTTAATCGCATGATTCAAAGCCAGTTTTACATCTTTCACTTTGATGTAATTTATCCCCTTTTTTCTTTTGTCACGTTCTTTGGCGTGCACGATACACACTGCTCCCTTGGCAATAGCATCATCGATGAAATCATGACCGTCATAAGACAAGCCTTCCATACAGAAAAACATAGCCTGAGCTGTGACATTGCGCGAATCACTGGAAAGACTGGTAATTTCACTTTGAATTTTTACATCAAATATTTCTGATACTTTCATATTACCGAGCTAACAGATGACCTTTCTGCCAGGTTTCTGCTTTGACTTTTACCAGGCTATTTTTAGGATGAACTCCCGCGATTTCGACGAAGATGTACTCACTACTGTGCCCCCAAGAGTTTCCATCTTTGTGGGTCTCTACCAATACTTCCAGTTCTTTTCCCAAAAAACTCTTTTGGTATTTCTCATACTGCTGTTGTGAGTATTGCCGTAGTTGTTTGACCCGTTGCTTTTTAACTTCCGGCGAGAGCTGATTGCTTAAGTCCGCTGCTTTTGTCTTTATTCTAGCGGAATAGGGAAAAACATGCAAAAAACTGAAATCACATTCTTCAATAAACTGCCGCGATTGCCGCCACAAGTTCTCATCTTCACCGGGAAAACCGGCAATAATATCACTGGAGATACTGATATCGGGAATGTGCTGGCGCAGGATTTTAATCTTTTCTTGATACTGCTGGGTAGTATAGGGGCGATTCATTGCCCTTAGAATTTCATCACTTCCGCTTTGTAGGGGAATGTGTAAGTGTCGGGCCATTTTCTTCTCTTTTTTTATTAAAGCGATTAAATCAGTGCTAATCTCCGTCATTTCAATTGACGACAGTCGTAAACGCTGCAATTTCGCTATTTGCAAGGTTTGTTGCAACAAATTGCTGAGATCGCTGTTTATGTCCAAGCCATAACGTCCGCTGTGAATACCTACCAAGACGATTTCCCGATGGTTTTCCGCTAAAGCTTGGGCATTTTTCACAGCTAAAGCTAGGGGTAGAGAGCGTTCAGCGCCGCGGGCTGAGGGGATTATGCAGTAACTGCAGTTTTGATTACAGCCATCTTGGATTTTTAAGAACGCCCGGGTATGGGGGTAACTGGTGATTGGTAGATCTTCAAAACTTTCGCTAGTTTTACTAATTGATAAAGGGGGTTCAGATTTTTTTTGATAGTTTTCGGCAATGGCTTTTGCTAACTGACTTTTGCCGTAAGACCCAACTAGTAAGTCCACCCTGACTTCCCGTAATAATTCTTCTTGAAAAATCTGGACCAGACAGCCAACTACACAGATAAATGCTTGCGGATTGAGTTTAATTGCCCGCTTGATCATTTTCTTGCTTTTGTTAACAGCGACATTGGTTAAACAACAACTGTTGATTATGTAGATATCAGCTACTGCAGAAAAAGCTACCTCTTTAAAACCGTAGCTCATCAAAGACTGACGATAATAGGCACTTTCATAACTGTTTACTTTGCACCCGAGAGTACAAATCGCAAAAGAACTCATTGTTTAATCCTGAGCCAATTATCAATTGTGTTTAAGCAATACATAACTGCTGATTCTGCCCGTAGTATTCTCCAGCCTAATGAAACCACTTGGTAATTCTTGGAAAGCAACTCACTAACCTCGCTATAAGAAAACCCACCCTCCGGCCCGATAATCAAATTGACACTGGCAACTTTTTGACTAGCCAGAAAATCTACGATATGGTTTTCGATACTGGCTTGTTCGTAGGCCAGCATATTAATGACCGCGGTATATTGATCAACCTCAGCTAAGCCCAGCGGTTTCTTAACTTCAACGACCCGACTGCGATGGCATTGTTTACAAGCCTCCAAGCTAATTTTATTCCAACGGGCAATTTTTTTAGGCAAATCGCTGGCTTTTATTTTAACGACACAACGTTCACTGGTTAAGGGCACGATTTCATCAGCACCAAATTCTACGGCTTTTTGCAGCATCAACTCCCATTTTTCTTTCTTCGTCATAACGGCAAACACCCGAACCCAAGGACGATTTTCTTGGCTATCAATCGTTCTTACAACTATCCCGACAACACTCGGTTCCAGTTGTGTCAGTTTGACAACATAGAGCTGAGCTTCATTATCGACTACCCGTACTTCATCATCTAGTTTTAGGCGCAAGACATTCTTGATATGATGAGTTTGGTCAAAAGAAAACACTACTTGTTTGTCTTTCAATTCTTTAACAAAGTATTGTTGCATTACCTTGATTTCCCTTCTGAAGCCAAAGCCCGCAATTTCTTTATTTCGTAGGGTTTTAAAAGCCGATAACTTCCTATTGCCAATTTATCACAATTTAAATCACCGATAGCACTGCGATGCAGTCTTTTTACGGTAAACCCAATAGCTTCAATCATCATTTTAATTTGGTGGTTGCGCCCTTCATGAATGACTATTTCCAAGGTACTGTTGTTTTTCTTGACATCCTTATTCAAGACTTTCACTTTTGCCGGGTGGCTCAATTTACCATCATCTAATAACAAGCCTTTTTCCAGTTTCTTGATTTGTAAAGGCGTACAGATCCCATTGACACTCACTTCGTAAGTCTTGGTCACCTGATAAGACGGATGGGTCATTTCTTGAACGAAGCTACCATCATTAGTCAGTATAATCAAACCGGTAGTATCATAATCTAGGCGACCTACCGGAACAATTTTTACCGGGCTATCAATCAAGTCGACCACTGTCGGCCGAGCAAACTGGTCAACAACACTACAGATTGTCTTCTTTGGTTTGTTCAATAGAAAGTAACAGAGTGTGGGTTTACTTAAAGGTAAATCGTCAACCGTAATTTCAGCATTGGCAGCAACTTTCTGACCCAACTCGCTTACTGTTTCGCCATTGACTTTAACCCGTCCCTGGCTAATTAGCTCTTCAGCTTTGCGACGTGAAGTTAGGCCACTGGCGGCAATAACTTTCTGTAATCTCTCCATTTATTCTCCTGCCAGCTTAAACAATGTGTTTTCATCAGCGAAAATTTCTTCAAATTTCGGTAACTCCGCTAAGGATTGTAGTTTGAATAAATCCATAAAACGTTTAGTAACCTGGTATAGTATCGGTCGCCCGACAGTCTCCAGTCTCCCTTTCTCTTCAATTAATTCACGGGCTAACAGTTTCTTTAACATCACTTCACAACCTACCCCTCGTATCTCTTCAATTTCTACGCGAGTGACTGGCTGTTTATAGGCGATTATTGCTAAAGTTTCTAAGGCTGATGGCGATAGCGCTCCGGTTTTTTCTTCTTCGAAAAAGGGTTTGGCTATTTCATAGACTTCCTCTTTAGTAACCAGTTTGTACTGCCCCCCAAAACCTACCAAACATAAAGCGCGTTCGTTATTTTCTAATTCTCGCTTTAATTCCTCGATTACGTTCACAGTTTCTGTTTCATCCAACTGCAAAGCTTTAGCAATCTGTTTCTTTGTTAAGCCTTCTTCGCCAACCAGAAAGAGTAAACCTTCCAGTAACATTTTATTATTGCGCATAAGCCCTACCTCGACTAAAATAAATCGTCTCCGCTTTCATTTTATAAGTTAAAACCTGATTTTTCAACATTTCCAGTACCGCTAAAAAAGTCATAACAATCATCATTCTGTTAATCGCATCACGACATAAATCATCAAAAGAGAAACTTTCCGGGAGTCGACCAATCAACTTTAGGACCTGTTGCATCCTTTCATCAATAGTCATCTCTTTATCTGTCGTTCGTACTTTTAGCGGTTCGGTAATTGCCAATCTTCTTTGACAGCGCTCCATCGCGTTGAATAGCTGATAAACCGCCATTGACTCTAATTTAATTTCCGCTTCATTTAGCCATTGGTCAATCAACGAGCTTTGAGGCTTTTCCAGTAAACGTTCCCGTTGTCCCGCCAGAATCTCCAGTTGTTTACTGACTTCTTGATAACGTTTGTATTCCAATAAACGCGCTACCAATTCATCGGGATTGCTATCTTGATAATCCCCTTCCAGTTCGGCTTTTTCCTTAGGTAAGAGTTTCTTACTTTTGTATTCCAGCAAATTTGCCATTTCCACCAGATATTCACTGGCAATCTCGAGGTTTAGTTCTTCCATCGCCCTGATATAAGCTACATATTGATTAGTCAAAACCAAAATGTCTAAAGCGAAAAGATCGAGTTTGTTTTCCCGAATCAAATGCAACATTAAATCTAAAGGACCGGCGAACTGGTCAATATTAACGGTGAACTCGTTAGTCATACCAGTTTATGGACAAAGGGTGGGCTAGCAATTTCTGTATTTGTAGCGCCAAAGCAAGCCTTGACTCTAGCTAATTGAGCAGCATCCAAATCTTCATCATGGTGAATGTAACACAAAATTTCCCCATCCAGTTTGTCACCAACCTTACGATTTAGCACGATACCCACTCGAGGGTTAATTACATCTTCTTTAGTTTGTCGGCCACCGCCAATTTCATTGACGAAATAAGCTAAACCTAAAGTATCAATCTTTTCCAACCACCCCGATAAACCGTCAATTTTCGTAATCTGAGCAGCCTGGGGCAACAAGTCGGGATTAGTGATCTGTCGGGTATCGCCTTTTTGATATTGCACCATTAAGCGAAATTTCTCCAAAGCAGAACCATCAGCTATTACCGCCTGCAAATGTTGACGAGCTTCTTCTTCATTGTTACAAATCTTTGCTTGTTGTAGTAAAGTCGCTCCGGAATCATACAATAACTCCATGAAATCCTGGGGTCCTTGACCCCTTAATGACATGATGGCTTCTTTAACTTCCAAAGCATTACCGATGGCATTACCCAAAGGTTGATCCATACTTGACAGCACCGCTTGGGTATCTTTACCATGGGCTTTACCGATAGCTATCATCGCCTCCGCCAGTTTCTTGGCTTCTTCTATTGTTCGCATGAAAGAGCCTTTGCCAAACTTAACATCTAAGAGTATGGTATCACTGCCGGCTGCCAGCTTCTTGCTCATGATTGAAGAAGCAATCAAAGGAATACAATCAACCGTGGCGGTGACATCGCGTAAAGCATAAATCTTCTTATCAGCCGGTACCAGTTCTGCGGTTTGCCCGATAATTGCCAAACCGATTTCGTTGACTTGTTTAATAAATTCCGCTTGGCTCAAGTAAACATTAAAGCCGCTAATTGACTCCAGCTTGTCTAAAGTGCCACCGGTAAAGCCCAGCCCGCGTCCTGACATCTTAGCACATTTACCGCCGCAAGCAGCTACCAGCGGTAACAAAGCCAATGAAGTCTTGTCACCAACACCGCCGGTTGAATGTTTATCAACTTTAATGCCGGCTATCGAACTCAAGTCAATAGTATCACCACTATTGATCATCGCCGTTGTCAAATCAGCAGTTTCCTCATCATTCATCCCTTTAAGCACTATTGCCATTAACAAAGCGCTGGCTTGATAATCCGGTATTGCATCACTAACATAGCCCTGAATAAAATAAGCAATTTCTTCCTTAGTTAACTGTTTACCGTTCTTTTTCTTTTCAATGATCTCTATCATTCGCATACTAACTCAACCTCCGATATTCCTTAAGGACAAAGCCCGGATATTCTTCTACCGCTATTACTTCCCACTGGTTTTCATCAAAATCCGGGAAATAAGTGTCAGCGGGATAAACACCGTTGACATGACTGATATACATTTTTTCACAATATGGTAAAGCTTGGCGATAAATGGAAGCTCCGCCACAAACAAAGTATTCTTCAGTGCTGATTTGTGCCTCTTTTAGAAAACATAATAAATCGGTAATATAAGTTACATTGTCGTAAGGCCTCAGCTCTTCTTCATTTATCACATAGGTATGTCTTTTAGCTAATGGTGCTTTCAAACCGAGAAAAGTAGTAGCTCCCATAACTAAAGCCTGATTTAAAGTCCGCTTCTTAAACAGCTGTAAATCTTCAGGTAGATTCCAAGGCATCCAGCCATCTTTACCTATGCCTTTTTCCTGATCAAAAGCTACAATAATACTCAACATTAAACGCTCACCTCGCCTTGTAATTTTGGATGATGGATATAATCGACAATCTCAAAGTCGGCATAACGATAAGAGAAAATATCCGTGCTATCTTTCTTGATTAACAGCTGCGGTAGCGGATAAGGCTCTCTGGTAATTTGAATTTTCATCTGTTCAATATGATTTAAATAAATATGGGTATCACCAAAAGTATGAATGAACTCCCCCGGCTGTAAGCCACAGACTTTAGCTACCAAGGCTAACAGCAAAGCATAGGAAGCGATATTAAAAGGTACCCCTAAAAACACATCAGCACTCCTTTGGTACATCTGTAAGTCCAGTTTCTTACGATCACTGCTGACAAAGAATTGAAAAAAACTGTGACAGGGCGGCAATGCCATGTTTTCGGTTTCCGCCGGATTGTAAGCTACCACCAGATGACGGCGTGAGAAAGGATTGTTTTTTATCGAATCAATTACTGAACTAATTTGATCGACACCACAAAAGTCGCGCCATTGTTTCCCATAAACCGGTCCTAAATCACCATGTTTAACGGCAAAGGCTTCATCTTCCTTGATACGTTTAATAAACTCTTCCTTGCTTTCCCCGCTATACTCTGTACTACTTTGATACTTAACGTAAGGCCAGTCATTCCAGATGTTAACATCGTTTAAAACCAGGGGGCGAATATTAGTGCTACCGCTTAAAAACCACAGAAGTTCATGAATGATTCCTTTGTAATAGACCTGTTTGGTCGTCAACAAAGGAAAGCCATCTGCCATATTAAAACGCATTTGATAGCCAAAAATCGCCAGGGTACCGGTTCCGGTTCTATCAGCGCGCAACTGTCCGTTTTTTAATATATACTCTACTAAATCCAAGTATTGTTTCATGTAAATATTATACTAAAAAAAAGGGCTTTCGCCCGTTTTCTTGACTATTTGGCAATGAAAGACATCTTCTCACAAATGATTTCGCAATTGTAGAATTTCCCACCTTCTTTAGTGTCAAAGTTTCTGGCAGCTAAACGTCCCTTGATTCCTACTATGGAATTAACATCACATAAACTGCTACAACTTTCAGCCAAGCCCTTCCATAATGTGACCAAGAAAGTGTCACTTTCATAAATGCCTTCGCTGTTAGGAAAATTTCTTTCCACTTCTACTTCTAAAGAAGCCACTTTCGTACCATTAACAGTCTCGCGTAGTTCCGGTAAGCTGACAACCTTACCAACCATACAAATATTGTTCATGGAAACACTCCTTTAATGATTTTTGCGCTTCAGCTTTGTTCCCTTACTTCAACATCCGGAAATAAAAGCTGCGGCTTGATTAACAGGCTTTAATCCTGTATTTTGTTCAGGGA
Organism: uncultured Erysipelotrichaceae bacterium; assembly: GCA_964622375.1. Taxonomy (GTDB): domain Bacteria; phylum Bacillota_I; class Bacilli_A; order Erysipelotrichales; family Erysipelotrichaceae; genus CAZUQA01. Next base: position 40,904 of record CAZUQA010000050.1, read on the forward strand.
AGAGATTTGGTGTTTTTATTATTTATATTTATTAATCCCTTCCCTAGTTATCTATTGCCGAAAAACGCCAATAGACCTTAAAACACTTGTATTATAGCCAATAAGTTATCAAAGTATTATTGATATGCTCTCTTGCCAAGAAAAAAAACCTTTCTGTCAAAGTTCTTCTTATCGTCATATCAGTTTTATCGTCGCTCGATTGTTGAGATCGATATAATCGCTAAGCGCAATAAAATCTTCGACTTCTATTGCTGCCATCATGTCAATATATTCCAGAAAACCAGTGTCAAACCAATTCAGGTGCAAGGTAGAAAAGGCAATTTCCTCAGCGCTGTTTAGTTCTTGAATAGCCTTCCCGATATAACGATTCTTTATTTGTTGAAGTAAGGTCGCAGAAAAAGGCTTTACTCTGATTTCCGCAAGATAAGTTGTCAATACGGCAACGAAATCATTTCCTAAATCATCGCCATAGAGTACTAAGTAAGCATAATTTTCGCCAAAATCCATGGCGACCGAGAAACTATCATTAATAACTTCATCATCCAGCCATTTCTGGTATTGGGGATTATTCGGACTGAAATGGGCATAAGTCCAGAATTGTGCTAAAGTATTCAGATGAACAACCTGTTTTTTCTCCAAATGCGATATCGCAAATTTATATGCCACGGCAATTTTTGGTTGCGCTAATTTCATTTCTAACTCGAAATTCTCGCGAGCAATTGCATAGGGCTCGCTATCAAATATCTTTTCCACCGGGGGTATTGGCTTAAACTTCTTCTTGTTTTGGTTTTCTTGAACCAGTGCTATTATTTCTTCAGCCGGATGGGGACCAACGGCAATAAAAACCATGTTGGTCGGATGGTAGTTGATATTGTGAGCTAACTGCAACTCTTCCTTGGTGATGGCTACAATGTTCTCTTCATCACCGGCAATATCCTCCCTTAATGGCAAAAAGTGATATAAAGAACGGAAAATTTCATTGACAATCCGTATTTCCGGATTTTGCAGGTACATTCGATACTCGGAAAGAATAATGCCCTTTTCTTTCTCCACTGTTTTTTTAGAAACCGAGAAATGTTGAACAAAATCGAGAAGCAGTTCCAAGGGTTCTTTAATATCAAGGCGTGTTGTCGAAAAATAATAAGCTGTTTCATCATAACTAGTTCCAGCATTAATGTTACAACCCAGCCTGCTGAAATCTTCCATAACATCATGTTGATCAATGCTTTCAAACATCTTATGTTCCAGAAAATGAGCCACCCCGCTGTGAAATTTGTGCCTGGCCTCACCGACTTTCTGCTGAAGGTTAATCGCTCCCAGTGGGGTTGCAAAGGTAAAAAAAGAATTGACATGTTCCGGTTTTTCCCAAACTATAACGCGCAAACCATTGTCCAGAGTTGTAGTATAGTAGACTTCTTGATATTTTTCATTATAGTGTTTTTCCATTTTAGTCTTCCTGCTGGTAGCTGTATACCGTTTCCAAGCGCAACTGACTAAAACAAGCACAAACATCATCTTTCTTCACCGCTTTTACCAGGGCACAGATATGGTCGATGTTGTGCTTTGGTGACACATGGATCAAAGCTACCGCCGTGTTAATGTAGCCGAAAACCCGATCATAACTCGCTTGTAAGGCATTTACCACCAAATCTTTAGCCATCTGCAGTAGTTCCTCAGAAAAATCACCGATTTTAACCTGCTCATACAGTTTTTTAACTAAAACTATCGTTTCTTCAATATTAGCTTTATCAATTCCGGTACTGACAACTAAACCGGTATCATAAGTTAAGTTACGGGAGTAAATGCTGTAACAAAGACTCCGCTTCTCCCGTACTTCTTGAAACAACAAAGATGTTGGTATTTGGCCAAAAAGAGCATTAGCTACCATTAAGTGATAAAAATTGGCACTGCGCATATTCAGTGAGCTTTGGAAAAGCAACCGTAGTTGACTCTGTTGGATTGCCCCTGTTTCCTTAACTTCACGATATTCATTAAACTTTTTAACATAATCTAAAGCACCACATTCCCGACGTTCACTGTCGGCAATTTTGTCGACTAGACTTTGTAGCTCAGCTGCCGTAACATCACCGACAGCGATAATATCACAATAAGCTTGTTGCAGCAAACTTTGATACCAGAGATAGATCTTCTTATTGTCAGCATTTTCTATTTGTTCTTTTATGCTCAAATTAGTTACCGCTAAGGGGTAATTTTCGCCAAATATTTCACTAGCGCGACTAGCGGCATAGCTTGCCGGATTGTCACAATCCCGAGCTATGTTAGCCAACAGATTATTGCGAGCTTCATTAAACAGCATAACATCAAAGGCTTGACCCTGGAGACAAGGATGAAATACCACTTCAATTAAGGTCAGCAACTGTTCCGGTAAGAGATTTTCATTAACAAAGCTACCTTTGATCACTTTTAATGCGGCACTCAAACACACCTGTGTACCGGAAACCTCCGAGCTGGCTACGTAAGTAGCACCGTATAAATAGTCCAAATGCCGGCTGAAGCTTTCTTTTGTTGGATATTTAGCACACTGCCAAGAAATGAGTTCACTACAATAATTACTGTAAGCCAGCGTTTCTTTACTCAAAGGCCAATAAAAACGCAGGTTGATCGTTATATCCTTGAACTTCTTAGTCGGACAAATTGCCAGAGATAAACCGGGGTTTATTCGCTTAATAATCATAGCGCTAAACTGCTTTCCTTAATAAGCCCGGCTAACCCATCAACTTTCTTCAAGGTAATACCGCAGATTGCCACCCGTAATCCTTTTTCAACTTTTACTAAATATATATGACGTTGTAGCAACAAATCGAATAAGCGATCGCGCAACTCATTGTCAGCACATACTACGGTAATAAAAAACCCGGATTTATAAGGATAGCATGGCAAATCACAGGCTGCTGCTTGATTCAAGAATAGTTTGGCCCGCTGTTGTAGTAACTCAAAGTAGTGTTTCTTTTCTTTTTGGTATTCTGATAAGTGTTCTTTTTGTAGTAAGGCAAAAGTCCGCATTGCCGCATTGTTGATATTCGACCACATAGCTCGAGCTTCTCTCTCCAAAACCATAAATAGCGATTCTACTGCGGTTTTCTCACCACTTAGTATACAAGCTCCAATGCGCATGCCATACATTGACAAAGTCTTGGAACCGCTGAATGCTATAGCTACTAAACAGTGATCTTTCAGTTCGTTAAACCAATGCATATAAGTGTTGGCTCCCCTTTCCGCTGCAAAATCGATGTAGGCGATATCATTAATTATTACGAAGTTATTTTTATCCAATTCATTGATACAAGCAATAAGCTGGCCCCATTGTTGGTCGCTTAAACTATAACCGCTGGGATTATGAGCAGGGTCGTTAACTACCACTACTACTTGTTTTTGATAAGCAGCGACTTTTTTAATGCTAGCCAATAACAAGTCGATATCAAATTCCTTATTTTCATTAAAGAGTGAATAATTCTCAACTTTCAAAAGATTCTCTTCGGCCATCAGTTGATAAGAAGTCCAAGCTAAGTCCGGCAAAATTATGGTCTGGTAATAGTCCAGAGTATTACTGATAACTAAGTTGACTGCTCCGGTTCCGCCGCTGGTAGCAATGGTTGCAGTGTAGCGTTGAAAGTCAGATGGTAAAACCCAGCTATTTACACTTTGTAAGAAATCGCTGTTGCCGACAAATGATTGAGCATAACTGGCTTTATCACTATTGTCAATGCTGTTGTAGATTGCATATACCGTTTCAAAAGCCACGGTTTTTTCATCTTCACCAACCAAAGTTCCGATAGTTGCGTTAACCCGCTGCGGACTAGAATCGGCTTTAGCTAATGCGGCAACCGAAAAGACGGGATCGATGATTTTTTCCTTAATAGCCAAAGTCCGACGAAAGTCAATCGCCCGAAAACTGTCAGTTTGGTAACGCTTACTGATAGCGATAATTGCTTGAAAATAAATTTTGAGATAGTTCAATTTTTCTGTTGCCATTGTCTCTATGCCGGCAATTATCTCAGCTTCGCGGGTAAAATCACTCATAGGTAAATTATTGTCCTGTTTAATAATGGCAATCTGTTTAGCTAAATCCAAACGTTGTTCAAACAACCCTTGTAGTTGTTGATCTAACTGGTCAATTTGTTCTCTTAATAGTTTTATATCATCGGTAATTGTTTTCATTATGGCTTTTATTATACCTTATAAGCCAACTGTAAACTATGGTTAGTCGCTAATTTGCTTTGGCGATATGTGACTTTTAACAAAAACATTAGCAATGCAGAACAAAGAGTCACTATTGAGATAGCCATCTTGAAGGGTATTTAGCTTGTTATATTGCTTGCCTACCAGCTAAATAGGACTTTAAACTCTACACCTAATCATTTGTTGAAATAACCAATTACTTACTTATATACTTAACCATTTCAACCAAGTTACTTATGCCTGATCCTGTCGGTTTATTTTTGCTTTCAATATTCTTTTTCTCGTAAGTATAAGTTACAGTACGTGATTGTGAGCGATACTGGGTTCTAGCCGGCTTATCAGGAACCTGCACAGTTTTGCTTTTATTCGAATCATACCACCAAGCATTGGCATCGGTGTCAGATGCATTAACCTTATAAGCCCAGTATCTACCCCCACCATATTTTCCTTCAAAAATTAATTCTTTGTCCGAATACTTTTCAGTGTATACCGAGCATGTCCCATATACACTACCACAATTCTGCGTATAAGATGAAAACGCACCATTTGTCGGGCGGTAGCGGAAATAGAAATACTGCGTTTTTGTCGTTGCTGGAACATTTTGCGTTTCAACTTTTTTCAACAATTCTGAACCATTGTGCGGATCTTTTTCTTCTGTTATCTTGGTGTCGGACCACGCACTCCAAGCTCCCCAACTTCCATACGAAGTACCTATCAGGGTATAACCACTTTCAACTGCTGATGATGATTTAACCTGATTGTAGACCCACTTCCTGTCTGTTATCTTCGCCCCAGATGGTACTTTTGAAACTGGAACCCAGCTTGAAGCCGCCTTCGCTTTCCAGTGAGCATATAAGGTAACGTCCTTAGTTAATACATATGATGCATCAATCTTGCTTCCTTTGCTCTTGGCAGTATACCATCCTTGAAAATCATAATAGTCTCTTGTCGGTTTTGGTAAAGTGCCGATTTTGTCTCCTTCTTTTATTTGGTTTGAAGCAATATCTACCTTCCCTTGATTCGCATTGTAGGTAACGGTAAATACTTTCCTATTGGGATTGGCATCTTCCCAATGCGCAAACAGTGTTTTTTCTTCTTCAATCTTCTGGGTGCTGGATATCAATGCCCCCTCAGTCTGAGCATCAAACCAACCAATAAATTTGTAGTTTTCTCTTTTTGGCGTAGGAAGCTCGCCGATTTCATCGCCTTTATTGATTTTTATTGATTCACTTTCACATTCACCACCATTGGCGTCAAAGTTCACTACAATCTCTATTTTCTCACTTTTTTTATTATTTGCGCTGTCATCTAGATCTGATTTTTTACCCTTGGAAGCTAAAAAGATGCCACTACCAACAATCAACAACAAGCATCCGGCAATCCCGG
>CAZUQA010000051.1:0-1569 GCA_964622375.1 uncultured Erysipelotrichaceae bacterium
AATGAGCAGCCAGACTCTGTTTAGGATAATAGCGATAGTAAACAGCATTAAAGCCGATACCCGGTAATTCTTGCTCCAAGATCAAACTCTTTTGTTCTTCGGATAAATTGCGGCCTTTCGGTCCTAACTCAATTTGAAAAAGCTTTTTCTGGTAGCCTTCATCCATCATTGCGATGATCGACTGCCTATCCAAGTCTAAAATGCGACTTAAAATTTTCGCTGTTTCTTCTTTATCGACGATATGAGCCGGTTTGCCGTTTTCATAGAAATCCGGATTGAGTATCAGATAAATATTATAGCCGGAGTTATCTTGTGCCAGAACTTTGTTATTGCGATCCGTTATCGTGCCGCGTTTTGCTAAAAGCAGTTTTTCATTGACATAGGTCCCGGCTACATAATCGCTGTAGTCTGTCCCGCTTAATAAATGATAAGAAGATAACGAAAGAAAAAGGACATTGACTGTCAGTAGCAAAACAATCAATGTCATTATTATCCTTAATGCTTTTATCGTACGATTTGTCCTTTGATTAGCAGTCATTTAGTTACTCAAGTCGATTACATTGTTGGCATTGTAGTACATTTCACTATTGTCTACCAACTCCCTTATTCTATCATAGCTGGACAGATTTTGTACATCCAATCGCAGGCTCTCGGACTGCTGTGTCAATTCCAAAATACGATCTAAGTTTTCCTTATACTCAATGCCTAAAGTAACATTGTAAGAAGCCAAAAAAGTTCGGGTAGTGACATAAAGTAAAAAACTCAACACTAAAACGACAAAGGCCAGATTGATTCTTTTTCTTTTAACTTTGATAACTCTTCTTGACATGTTCACACCTCTACCCTTTCTATTACCCGTAACTTGGCACTGTGACTGCGCTGGTTGACGGCTAATTCTGCGGCGCTAGCCGTAATGGCTTTTTTGTTGACTAAAGCATATTTAGCTTTAGGCAACTCTGACTCTTTCAGGGGTAATCTCTTGTCGACTTTGATGGTCGTCAGTTGACGAAACTGCGCTTTTATCAGACGATCATCCAAAGATTGAAAGCTGATAACAGCCAGTCGCCCCCCCGGTTTAAGAAGTGATAAAGCTTGTTGTAAACCCTGAGCTAAGGATTGCGCTTCATTATTCACTTCAGCCCTTAGGGCTTGAAAAGACTGTTTAGCCGGATGCCCTTTTTGTTTGAGCACTTTTTGTGGTAAACCGGCTTTTATAGCTTCGACCAGTTGCCAAGTTGTATGTAACGGTCGGTGGCTAACTATAGAATTGGCAATCTGCCGAGCGAATTTTTCTTCACCATAATCCCGCAGAATCCGGGACAAATCTTCTAAACTGTACTCGTTAACTACTTGATAAGCGGACAATTGCTGGTTTTGGTCATAGCGCATATCCAGGATGCCATCCAGCTTATAGGAGAATCCTCTTTCTGCTTCATCAAATTGTGGTGAGGAAACCCCAAGGTCCAACAATATACCATCAACGCTACTAACGCCCACTTCTGCCAACCTTGGCTGCATAGCGGAGAAATCACTGTGGAACAAACGGAAGTTGGAGCTGATTTTTTCCAA
>CAZUQA010000052.1:0-43156 GCA_964622375.1 uncultured Erysipelotrichaceae bacterium
TATAGTAAGAAGCGGGTATAGAATTGGTGAAATTGAAGATTTGAATGATGAAGAAATCAACAGAACATTTCAGGTACCAGATAATAAAAGCAACACAAATTATGTAGCGCCAGATTATAAGGATTTCAAAAGAATTATCAAAACCCGGTGTGACAATGCAGCTATTATGGGAAGAGTACCACGATGAATGTCGCTTATCAAAAAAACAAGGTTACCAACTGACTCAGTTTAAGAAGTATTTTAGAGATTACCTAAACAAAAGCGATTTTACAGATGTCATCAAACACAAAGCTGGTGAGAGAATCGAAGATGATTGGGCTGGAGCTCGACCGCGATGGCAGGATCCGGATACCGGAGAAATAATATATGGCTGGTTATTTGTAGGCGTACTGCCATTTAGTGGTTATGGTTATGGAGAAGTATTTGGTGACATGAGAATTACTAGTTAGCTAGAAGGACATAAAAGAATGTTTAAATACTTTGGTGGAGTTAGTAAGCTTTTAGTTCCTGATAATCTAAAGAGCGGAATCACTAAAAACACCAAGGAAGAAATCATCGTAAACCAAAACTACAGCGAACTGGCAGAATATTATGGAACAATTATCATTCCCACTAGAATCGGAAAACCAAAGGACAAACCGAGTGCTGAAGGAATGGTAAACCAGCTAACAATCAATATAATAGCCAGAATGAGAAACTACCCATTCATTACTATGGAAGAATATAATCAACAATTAATGATTGAACTTGAGAAATTAAATCGCAAGCCTTTCCAGAAAAAAGAAGGTAGCAGATATTAGCTATTTCACGAAGAAGAGATAAACCATTTAATTCCATTACCATCAATCCCCTATAGTGTAGGTATTTGGCGAATGGCCAAAGTAAATTCAAACAGCCATATCAGCTATGCGAAGTGTTGCTATTCTGTCCCTTATCAGTATATTGGTGCAGAAGTGAATGTTAAGATTTGTAATCAAGCGATAGAAATCTACGCTAATCAACAAAAAATAGCCGATCATAAGCGAATTAAAGACAAAGTTGGAGCATATTCTACCGATAATAGCCATATGCCGGTCAACAGTAATGCCTATGGAGAATGGAACAGTAACAGATATTTAAACTGATCCAAACAAAAAGGACCATTCATTCACCAAGTTGTTCAAAGACAATTCGACAGTGTCAAAGTAGAACAGCAAAAGTATAGAATAGTCCACAGCATTTTGAAACTGGCTGACAACTATGGTAATTTACGTCTAGAGGCCGTCTGCCAATATGCGCTGATGTTTCCTAGCTGTCCCAGTTACAAAAATCTTAAGGCTATTTTAGCAAATAAGCAAAATACAAATCTTAAGAAAGACGAAACAAGCAACCAATCAAGGTCAAGATTTTTGAGAGGAGCTAAGTACTATGAATAGAGAAACACTTGAAAAAGTGCTGCGAAACTTTAGAGAAATGCGCTTACCGATAATGGCTGAACAAGTTCTTATGATGATAGAAAGCAATGAGATTGCCCATTTATCCGTTGAAGAAGTCCTCATTCAAATCAGTGAAGAAGAATTGATGTCGCGGAAAAACAACACGATAAATCGGTTGAAAAAAGAAGCAAAGCTTTCGCAAAGGAACACGAGGATGGAGAAAATAGATTACCATCCGGAAAGAAAACTCAATAAGAGCGTGATTGAGCAATTGCGCTCTAATGATTATGTCACCAATCATAGGAATGTTATCATTCTTGGTGCCTGCGGAACTGGCAAAACATATTTGGTCAATGCCTCAGGGGATAATAGTTGCGAAAACTTTTATTCAACCTACTATTGTCGGTTATTTGAATTCCTTGATAGATGCAGCATACAAAAGAATGAAATCAGAGCATTAGCTTTGTGCTACTCCAATTTGTGAAATATGAAGTTCTTATTATTGATGATTTCGTCTTACAACCCCTAACGGAGGATGAGGTGAATTTTTTATTTCAACTTTTGGAATATCGTTATGGTAATAAAACAACGATTTTCTGTTCACAATTGGAACCCGAAGAGTGGCCATCGTAAGCTAGGTGGAGATATTCTGGCAGATGCTATTCTGGATCGTATTACTCCCAATGCATATTAGCTCATTATTGGTGGAGACTCCTTGAGAAGTTAATAAACCTGTACACTACCTTTAAAAAGAGGCGTTTTTTTGTGGCTCTGAAGCGGCGCCGTGACTGGCTCAATTTTAGCGACGCGGTGGCTCCGTTTCGGCGCCGTATCAAACATCTATTGCATCCACTCGATTCCAAGTAGCCAAGGATTTCCTCAACAGTCATTTGGTTCTCCATTACTTCTGGAATTTTATCATATTCAGATTTTACTCGGTTGTTCTTAAGTATCCCAATTCTTAACTCTTCCCCTTCATATCGCACAACTAATGCTTTGCCATGCCCACAAGTCAAGTGTTTTTCACTTTCCTCAATATCAAAAGATGAGCATATCATCTATGGCTGGTTCTTCTACGAAGTTTACCCAGCCAAAGTTATCAATAATTACGCTCACTGGTGATAATTCGTTTTCTTTCTTTTTGTTAATGAGAATGTTAATACAAAAACAATCACTATTAAAAATGTAATCATCATTATTATCTTTTTCTTCATTTTAATTTTCTTCCTTCACATTGCGAATTACCATAGGTTGTACTCATTATATAGAGGTTCGTACCAAGTGCCGGGTTTATATGCTGGCAGGCGGTATATGAGCTGTATTCGCTGTAATGTATCTACTCGTCATATTTATCTTATTGATATAAAAAAGTGTTTCATATTTTACTTTGAAGGTATACCCCAGTTGTTCTTTGATTTAAACACACTAAGTTCTTGTTGAAAGTTTATTAAGTCCACAAGTTTTACTATTTCATAAGTTTTCCCTTGAATAATCATTACTAAATATGAATCAATATAAAGTAATTTTTCATCTGTTGTTCTGAAGAAGTAGATGTGTCGATCATAATCATCAGATGTCAAGTGTTCTAGAAAGAATTCTTCATCTTGATATTTACATTCAGATATTCTATTGTAAATCTCTGTTCTCAAACTCGACGGAACTAGTTGGTTTGTACGTCTTTCACTTAGATCAATGATTCTTTTTTTTACACATTTACTCTCATCAAGCGGTTTGTTCCAATCATTTTTCTCCTTTAACAAATTTATCTCTTCTTCCAAAAACGTTTCATAGACAAATTCTGTAAATCTTCCAGCAGATAAATTGCTATGATAATCAGAGTATGATATTTTCTTGCTTAGGAAATTTATGTCTTCATAATAATACACAAATTCTGTGTCGCTTTTTTGCATAATTAATAACGCCAGAATTCTTGGAGATGATTGCGAATCAAAAAATAAAGTCTCATTTATTGAAGATGAGTTACTACAATATATATACATTTCTCTTCCGTAGTTATCTTCCTCCAATACATAACGCCATGTTTTTCTTTCATCTCTATGGAGACCTATTAACGTGTTTCTAGCTTCAACAACCATTGCTCCATCATGTAAATCTCTGAACTTTACAGGGTCATGTAAATACAAAAATAAGATTCCTAACATAATGATTGTAATAGTTATTATTATGGTTGCTTTTTTCATTATTATTCCTTTCGGCTTATTTCTAGCGCTTCATTAACAGAATTGTAATTTTATTTGCTCTCACTTATTAAATAATTCACAAAATATTTTAACAATTTGTGCTCTTCTAGATATCCAGTGGCTTAACCCTTACATTTTTTGTGTTCTATCTACTGCTTATGGTATCGAAATAAAGAAGTGATAATAATCACCACAGACTGTTGACAAACCCCTGTTTCTAAAAAGAAAATAGGGGTTTTGTTTTTGAAAAAACATGGATTGTAAGAAACGGTGGAATTTTCCGCCAAAATCAAAAGAAGCGTTTGATCCATTACTGAATGATTTACTTGTTTTAATCGCGATGTTCTTCATGTTCTGTGCTGCGCAAGCCAACCAACTATAATGTTGATTCTTGATAAGCCCCCGATACATCGCATAACGATAACCATGATTGCATTTACTGTCTGCGAAACTACGCTCTATGGTCTCTCGTCGCTTCTTAGCCAATTCTTTACCTTCAGGTGACAACCTGCGAAAACGCGCTCTTTCATTAATTTCTTCGTGTAAATGTCGCCGAATCTTGCGATGTTTACTCTTCTTACAACACTGAGATAAATAGGGACATTCACTACAAGCTTTTGAATTATAGTATTCCTTATAACCTAAACTACTTAAATTACGATATTCTAAGACAATTCCGGTTTTTGGACATACATAGGCATCTAATTCTTTCAAATACTTGAATTGCCATTTCCGTATTTCTGTTTCACTCTGTCCATACCGCCGATATCCTATAACGCCAAATATCCCTTCCTCATCAAAATAGCGCTTAATCGCCATATTATCATAGCCACTATCTAAAGCACAGCTGCTGGGCTTGATATCAAAGGTTGCCTTGATATATTTCAGTCTTTCAAGATAAGGTTTACTATCATGAACATTGCCTTTAGTTATGTGGCTGTCTACTATGATATTGGCTTTTCCATCCACCGTCCTATGGTCCAGGTACATAAAGCCTTTTTCTTTCTCATCCCGATGATAATAGCCACTTTCCGGATCTGTCGTACTTACCTTGATATGTTTCTCACTTTCTTCATCACTGTACGCAAATTCCTTCTTTCCTAAACGTTTGCGCTCTTCATTGATTTCAGCTTCTAATTCCAACTTCCTGTTTTTAGCTTTTTTGACTATCTCATCATGAAACTTTAGCTTATTCGCATTGGCTTTTTTATGGGTGGAATCAGTGAATAATTCTTCTTTTCCTACTAAGCCATATTGATCTGCTTGATTTACTATATTAATGAATATCTTTTCGAATATATCACTATCCCTAAATCGTCTTTCATAATTCTTCGATAATGTTGAGAAATGCGGTGTTTCTTCACCAAAGGGTATTCCCAAAAACCAGCGATATTCGGCATCCGTCTTTATTTTCTCACAGGTCTTCCTCATTGACTTTATTCCATCCATTGTTTGGATAAACACTAGTTTAAACAGTACTACCGGATCGATACTTGGTCTTCCGTTGTCTTCACAGTACAACCCTTCCACTGCTTCATAAATAAAAGTGAAGTCTATTTTTTCTTCGATTTTTCGATATAGGCTGCCTTCCGGCACCAGATCTTCCATCGTCATCATGATGACTTCACTTTGGATACTTTTTCGTCTTGTGATCATTTTCTCACCTCCATTTACCCACTTATATTTTACCATATTAAAAGATGAGAGTTGATCACATTTGGGTAAATAGAGAACTCTCATCCTTTTTTATTATACTACTTTTTCTCTCTGTTGACTTTGTCAACAGTTTGAAAATTCGAAGAATTTCGAAGATTTTTGTATTTTACTAGTACTCAATTATAGTAACCATAGTTCTTTGGGAACAATATAACGATAGATTTCCAGAATTTCACTTTCTAAAACTAAATCACTGGAATAGAGAATATGCAGATTGGTTAAAGTAGCACTACTAATTGTCATGCTAATTTGTTTGGAAGCCATTTGACACTCAAGTTTCGTATCATTTAGTTGCAGGATTCCTTTGGCGCGATAAACGCAATCTTTGATTCTTCCGAGGAATTCATGAATTTGTAAATCGCTTACCCGATTATCAACCTTAAGGGAAAAATAGCGTAAATCCATATTACGTTTTCTTTGCCCATACATTATCGGCTTTTTAGTATGATTCAATTTATCTAAAACACTGTCAATTTGACAATACTCGCTTTTCTCCAGTGCTGCTTTGGATATTTTCTTTACTTGTATTGTTAAGTCACGTATCTGTTTTTCACTTAATAAATCCACTTTATTCAGTACTAATAAATCGGCAGCTTGAATATGACGCTTCGTTAACATCAAATTGCTGCATATTTTTGGAAAGTAAATACCATCAATTACCGTGATGCTGTAAAAGTTGATTTTTTTACTGGCAACTTCGATTATTTCTCGCATGTTCTCACTCAAAGTGATAGGATCATCAAAACCGGAAGTTTCAACAAGGATATAGTCATAGTCTTGATAAATCAACATCGTAATTAAACTAGTGAATTTCTCTTTTGGCAAACAACCTAATAGTCTTCCTGCATTAGCTTGATAGTAAGGGACTTCACTACTTTCTAACAAAGCTTTATCAACATCGCAGTCTCCCAATTCATTAACTAATACTGCTATTCTTTTGTCGGCATAATCGGTTATTATCTTTTTCACCAAACTGGTTTTTCCGCTTCCCAAAAATCCGTGAATAAAAATGATTTTCATAATATTTCTACTATTACTAAACTTATTTTGTGTTTAGTTAGTTTTCCTCCTCCTTTGTACTATTACCGGACAATTGTTCCAAATGATGGGTTATTATCAGATACGAACATATTATAACATTTACGAACATTGTCGACAACTAAAAAGCCCTAATTTAGCCTTTAGTTGACTCTGTCTAAAATAGGGCTTCCCTCTTTTATCGGAATATCAGTTAAAACTAGTTGCGCTTTTGTTTTATGTACTTAGCCTGGGGAAATTTTTCATTATATTCTTTTATATCTTTTTCCAGATGTTTCTTTGCATTGTTAGTGACCCCAAATAGGTAAGCAGCAAATAACAAATTTAACAAAGTTACACTTACCGCTACCCAGGCAACAACTATCCGGGTATGCGGACTAAACCGGGCTAAAAAGCGGGTGTTTAGACCACCAAAACCCCACCATACACAAAGCAAGCCGATAACAACCACCACCAAGCTAAAAATCAGATAGCTGTGCAAACTGTCAATCATCTGTTGTTGCTCTTGCAGATTACCATATTCCTTTATGAGTACCGGATTTATCTTGGTTCCTTCTTTTATTTCTTTACGCATACTCCGCCCCTTTCCCATTTTTCTATCTTAACAGCAGCGTCAAATTACCAGATGACTTTGTAGTGTTTTCTTTTTATGTTGTTCAGCTTCATTATAGCGCATTATGTCGGCAATTGCTTCAGCGACATTGGAAATTTCCTGTTTGGCTGCCGCTTTGACAAAATCCGGGGCATGATCCATAACATAACTATGGGGTGTTAATTTCAACATGGAAATATCATTGCCGGCATCCCCAACCGCCGCAACTTCATCTAAAGCAAAATTGTAATACGCACAGACCTGCTTTAAGGCTTCCCCTTTGCTTACCCCTTTAGGCATAAATTCGATATAACGTGAATCCGTATTAAAGATTTCAAATTCACTGCCAAAGGCAGCATCCAGGATAGCTAGCCATTTAATAACCAAGGGATAACTACCGGCATAGAGACAGACCTTAAAAGGATCATTATAATCCTGCCCGCTGAGGAATTCCTTGATATCCTTTTCCTTGATGTTGGGTGAACGCCAATCTTTAGCCATCTCTTGCAGTTTATGATAGCCGGCGGCTTTTTGGTTAAGATAGATATGGCGATGACCGCCAAAAGTCAGAAAGAGGCCAACCTCCTTGGCATCATCAAGGAACTCCGCTAAGCGCATTAAAACTGCCGGATCGTAGCCCGGTCTTTCGTTGATAATCTTGCCGTCACACAAAATCGCCATACCATTGTTGGCGATGATATCGAAAAGAAAACCGTAATTGGTATTTATTTGGTCAAAGATATGTTCCGTTCCCCGCCCGGAAGCAATACAGACATGGACTTCCTTTTTTACCAACTGTCTAAGCGCTTCTAAGTTCTCCGGTGGTAAGACCATATCATGACCACCGGTCACCCCTAAAAGGGTGCCGTCTAAGTCAACAAAAAGTGCTTTAATCATTTTTTACCCAGCTAATTTGACCATCCTTTTTAAAACAGCGAACCGGAAAACCTTTTTCTTCGATAAGTGAATAATCATTGCCGGCTTTGGCTGGCCAACAGGCCGCTACCTTGAACATGGTATCCCCGCTGTTGATTAAGCGATGCGCCCAACGTCCGTCAATGTACTGTAAAGACCCGGGCGTCATATGAAAAGCCAAGTAATCTTCTTCACCATCCCAACACAACAAATAACCTTCACCAGTAACACAGAGATAGTATTCCGGGCAATCGCGATTATTATGAAAATGGCCTCTGGTCATACAACACTCCCCGGCAATATTTAGGGGATACATACAAGTCATCCCCCAATTTAAAGCTTCCGCATTCTCTTGGGGTCCTTGATGTAGTTCGCTGATCACAAAATAAGCTGTTTCTTCACTGGCTACTGCTTCAGCGGAATTTTTGTAATGCTGGGCGGTTTCTTTTACCGTCTTGTAGTAGGTGCTCAGACTATCACCTTGTAAATCTCCCTTACTAAAATCTATTCTAAGCATTGTTTCCCTTATCTTCATCTGACTATCCTCCTTCATTTAATATTATATTATTTATTCACCCTAATGGCTTGGGTGTTATGTGGTATTTTCTTAGTGTCAAGTTCTGAGTAATCGCTAAGCAAATAATCAAATTCCGCCAGATCAGCAAAACTATAAAAGCCTTTTTCCGTGAACTTTCCGGTATCAGCTAATAAAACCTTCCTATTTGCCAGTTTTAGAGCTGTCGTCTTGATCAAGGAACCGTTAGTGTCCCGACTATAAACTTTATGATTGTCTAAAGATACTGCCGCACAGCTAAGGAAACAACAATCAAAGTGAAAACTCTGTAAGTTAGCTAAACACAACGAGCCATAAGTCGCGGCCCCTTTACTATCATAACTGCCTCCCAACAATATAATTTCACCCTTAAAACCGGAAATAGTCCCACCGCTCAAATTACTGTTGGTAACTATTGTCACTTGTTGTTGTAAAAAACGCAACAGCGCTAAAGCGGTATGGCTACTGTCTAAGAAGATACAGTCCCCGGGACTTACCAGATTTGCCGCCGCTTTACTGATGGCTAGGTTTCCCTTCTCATCATCACTGTCGCTAGTTTGTTTCTCAGCTTCATCCGGCAGTAAAGCTCCGCCATGTTCCCTAACAATTATCCCCTTACCAGCTAACTCATTAAAGTCGCGGCGGATGGTCATTTCGGAAACATTCAACTCTTTCGCTAATTGTTTAGTAGAAAGAAAAGGATTTAGTTTTAAGCGTGTGAGTATTTCTCTCTGCCTTTGGCTTTGTAACATCCTAATTCTCCGCTTTTTCGTCCTTGCCAAATATCACTAGTAAGGCAACCGGTACAGCACACAAAACCGCCGCCCCATAAAGCACAAAGTTATTAGAGAACAGACCGCCTAACCAACCGCACAATATTGGGGTAGCTAACGAGCTCACACCACCGTAGATGGCAGCCGAAGTCAATTGTCCGCTGGTTTTTAAGTTTTCCGGCGAAGCTTTGTCGATGAGTATTTTAGTGCAGATCATGATTAAAGGAAAAGTCAACATTTGCAGGGTAGAAGCCCAAACCAACTGTTGCGGGGTAACGGAGATGGCATATAAAACAAAACGCAATGACAACATGATAGTCGCAAAAACGACAATTTTGATAGCGCCGAATTTTTTGACAAACCAACCGCCTAAGAAGAATAAAGGTAACTCACACAAAGCTTGAATGGAGTACTTTAACGTTGTATAGTAATTTACTTCCACACTACTAAGATTTAGGATTTTTCCTAATTCGCTGATTTTTAGTATGGTCGTTAAACCATCAGTCCAAGAGACGATGTTAATAAACAGGAAAACCACAGTGAAAACAAGAAAATCACGGCTTGAAATCAGTTTCCCGACATCAGCTAAAACCAATTTCTCTTTTGTATCAGCTTTCTGGGCATCCGGAACAAAGAGCGAAATAAGCAATATAAGTACTAAAAAAGCCGCAAAGCTATAGCCCAGAGCCGGATAACCCCATTTGCCATAGAATATTGAAGTCAAGTATGAACCCACTGCCCAACCCAAAGCGCCAAAAGCGCGAATTAAACCATAGTTTTCTAAACAATATTTATCGCTTTCAATAATCCAGCTGTCCAACACTCCCTGGGTAATCATAAAGAAAGCGGTCAACAAGGTTGTCCAAATTACAACCAAATACCAAGGATTGTTGTTTATACTGTACAACAACCAATTGACAAGCGCGAAAATGCTAATCGCAATATTAAAGACTTTTTTATCAGTCTTGAACTTGTCGCATAAAAAACCGACGATAAACTGGCCGCTGATAGTAATAACCGCCCCTAAAGCGGTAATTAACATCTGACTCATGACATCAAAGCCCAAGTATTCCAAAAAAGGCAAAATCAAAGTAAAAGTAAAAGCTTGTCCCGTGTACACAATGAAAACCAAAGTGGCAAATTTAATCACAAGCACATGTTCTTTTTTCATTCATTCCCCTTTTCCAAGCTTCAAATCCCCAAATCTTAGCTTAGTTACAATGAAATCATTGTAGCACACGGGCGAACATATTCACACATTTTTTTGTCTTTTTTATACTCTTTGTGTTGCTTTTATCACATTGTATGTTTTCAATAACTCTATTTACCACAGCTCATAAAAAAGCGCGGTTTTCCCACGCTGGTTTAGTCTAATTTATCACTGAAGCTGACCATCAGTAAATCAAAATCCCCGCTTAGTTGTAAGTCACCGGAGTTTTGCGCTACAAAGTAGGTCTCTCCCAGCTTCACCGGCCGGCCGTTAAAAATGCCACTGCCGCGACCGACCACATAGAAGCCAAATTCCCTTTGTTGGTAAGTTCCCTGCTCACGACAACGCAGGCGCCGGAAGATGAATTGCCCCGGGACATTGTGGTACTCAATTACCCCAACTCCCTTGTCCCAGTGCTCTTCCGGTTTAATCAAGCCGACTTCATTAGCCGGTGCTTTGATATTGTCGAAAGCCTGCTGCATATGCAGTTGACGCGGTAAACCGGTTTTCTGGTCAATACGCTTATAGTCATAGACCCGATAAGTGACATCAGAGCTCCGAGATACTTCAAAACAAATGACATCTTTACCGACAGCATGCAAAACCCCGGCATCGACAAACAAAAATTTCTCTTCTTCCGCTATCACATAATCCAAGAGCTCATCCCACTGGTCATTGTTAGCCTTCTCAATGAATTCGGCTTTAGATTGAGCTTTGTGACCAAAGTAGATTTTTCCTCCGGGTACGGTCTCCATGACATACCAAGCTTCCGGTTTACCTAAAGAATTCTCATGCTTTAGCGCATACTCATCAGTAGGATGTAATTGAATCGACAAGTCGGCACCGGGATCTAAGATGGTGGCTCTTAACGGAAAACCCGATTCTTTAATACCGAAGTAAGTCGTTCGATATTTTTCATAAAAGTCATGAATGCTCATCTGTGCTTCTTCCACCCAGTTGGTGCCTAGAGGAATGTCGGCAATCAGCCAAGCTTCGCCACAAGGGTCGACATCAACCGCAAAACCAAACTTTTCTTTTAGGCGGGTGCCTCCCCAAATTCTTTCCGCAAATAAAGGACGAATTTTAAACATTTTAACCATAGCTTTGCTCTCCTATTGTTCTATTTTCTCAGCCAAGTCGCTGATTTTATTGAGTCGATGACGAATACCTGACTTGCTTAAAGGTTGATGGTACTGCTCTTGGTAAAGATCACTGAGTTCCAGAAATGATAAATCGGGATTTTCCAGGCGGAGAAATGCCACTTCTTTTAAGCGTTCATCTAAGTCAGCGGCTCCATACTTCGCCAGAACTTTATTGATATCACTAATCTGTTTACCGGCACTACGTTGTATCCGCACTTCATTGGCGATATCACAATTATCCAAACGATGAATACTATTGACATAATCTCTTTGAATGCGGGAGTCTTCAAACTTCATCAGAGCTTCCGCCGCCCCCACCAAACGCAAAAAATCACCAATCTTCTCACTTTGCTTGAGATAGAGTACATACTTACTCCGCCTCCTGATGATTCTCGCAGCTATCTCATAACGTTTGAGTAGTTTTAACAGATAATTAGCTAAGCTTTCTTCATTACAAGATACTTCTAAGTGGTAACTGGTCGAACGTGGGGAATTGATACTACCGCTGGCTAAAAAAGCCCCAGCGAGATAAGCCCGCCGACAACAGTCTTTCTTGACTATTGTCGCCTTTGGGTAGTTGTTTAAACCCTGTTCCCCCCATAAAGTCAAATCTTCTAACACCGGTTTTACTGCGGTTTTAACTCTAATGATATAGCTATGTTTCTTTGCAAATTTGAATTGTCGCAGTTTTAGCAGCTCGGTCTCCACCGTAAAAAGTTGCTTTAATAAAGTTAAAGCTCTTTTGGCAATTGTCGGATTTTGGGTCCTTATTTCCAAATTAAATTGTTGCTGGCAGATATTGAGGAAACCACACATTTGAATAATTGCTGCCAATTCCGCTTTCTTGCAACAGACCAGCAACTCATTATTACAGATTTCCATTTTTACATCTTGGGTAAAAGACATCAGACTAAAATCCTTTCTAATACTGCTCTTACCGCCGCCACATCATGACGAATTAAGTTGTCTTGGAAGCTCAATAGGGGCGCTTCAATGATTTCATAATCATGTTCTTTCTCTTTGATGGTTACTGCCTCGGCATTTTCCGCTTGATAGAGTTTTTGGATGTTAGGCGGTATTTGTTGATTGGCGCACACGACAAAATCTACCAGCCTAGCGGTATGTTGGTAAAGGGCAGCGACATGGTCTTCTAAACTGTAGTTGTTGGTTTCTCCGTCTTCACTCATCGCATTACAGAAATAGACAAAACGCGCTTTACTACCCATGAGTGCTTGTTTAATAGCGGGAATAACCAAATTGGGTAAAATACTGGTATAGAGTGAACCGATACTGTAGATTATTACATCAGCCTCTTCAATCGCTGCCACAGCTCGCGGATTGACTGCCACTTCATCTTGATAGAAGACTTCTTTGATTTTCTTTTTAGCTGCCCGGATTTTGTGTTCACCAGCGACCACGGTGCCATCTTCCATCAAAGCGCTCAACACCACCTTAAAACCGGTGGAAGGAATAATCTCCCCTTTGACTTTAAGAAAACGCGACATTTGATAGATGGCATCTAGAAAATCAGCACTGTTATCTACCAAAGCCGTTAAAATTATATTACCCAGATTATGCCCGGAGAACTCCGCTGCGCTTTTATCAAAACGATAAGCCATTAAGTTAGCTAACAGCGACTCATCTTCCGACAAAGCTACCATGACATTGCGGATATCGCCGACTGCCGGGATATTAAAAATATCCTGAAGCCGACCGGTCGAGCCCCCATCATCAGCCATAGAAACGATAGTTTTAAGTTGTACATCGTTGATATTCTTTATAGCTCGCAAAATAACGGATTGTCCGGTTCCGCCGCCGATAACTATCACCTTTTTCATCTTGTTACCTAGTTATATCACGATGGAACTTTAAGACATGATATTTATCACGATAGTATGCTGCCAAATGGTTAACCAAGGTCACTGAGCGATGTTTACCCCCGGTACAACCGACGCCCACACTCATATGGCTTTTCTTTTCTCTGTTAAATTCTTTAAAAGAAAAATCTAAATAGGAAGTTATCTCATTTATCAGTTTTTGACAGCGTTTATCCGCAAAGACATAGTCTTGCACGGCTTTGTCATTGCCACTAAGCGGCCGTAAACTTTCCACCCAATGCGGATTTGCCAAAAAACGCGCATCAAACACCACATCAACATCCAGTGGTAAACCATAGCGAAAACCAAAAGAAATAAAACTGACTGAGAAATGTCGGGTAGCATCCTTACTAAAACGGGCTTCTAAAATTTCACGCAAGCCTTTTTGTGTTAATTCGGTGGTGTCAATTTTTAGTATATCATCAGGTAGTCCCATTATCTGTTGACGCTCTTTGTTGATGGCTTGTTGCAAGGTTTCTGCTTCATCGCTGATGATGAAAGGATGACGATTACGGGTGAACTGATAACGCTGTATCAGCTCATCATTGCTCGCCATCAAAAAAACCGTATCAATATTGATGCCTTGATTCTTGATTAGTTTATAAGCCTGTGAGAAGTCACTGGCTGAGGTCGACAAAGCTAGGTAATAATAGCGGGTATCATCATTTTCCTGTATCCACTGTAGTAAACTCTCCAACATACCCAAAGGAAAATTATCGATGCACAAATAACCACTGTCTTCCAGAACACTCATAGCTGAACTTTTACCGGCTCCCGATAAGCCGGAAACTAAAACAACTTGTTTGATTTTCATAAGCTCATTATAATAGAAAAATGCCCTTACTTCAAATTAGGTCGGCAAAGGATAAAATGCGGTAAAATGCTATTCTTTGTCTCTTCCTTATTCTAAAACGCCAGTTTTTGCCCATTTGCTAATATGCGGCCTGGCTTTTTCGCGGTCTACTATTAAAGAGAAATTCAAAAGCCCAAAAAGCAGTTTATCCTTTATCAACCGCCAAAACGCTCTTAACTACTTTTGCCATTATTAACCCAGCTTCCTGTTTTTTTTCTATTTCAGATAGTGGATGGCGCTGACGGCGGCAATAGCCCCATCACTAGCTGCCGTCACTACTTGCCGCAACTGCTTTTCGCAGACATCACCGGCGCCATAAATACCGGGAATCTTTGTTGCCATGTTGCCATCAACTATTAAGTAACCATCCGGGTTAGTGATACCCAAATTTTGGACAAAAGCTGTTGCCGGATCAGCACCGATATAAGGGAAAATCCCTTTGACCGCTAGAATCCGCCGTTTCTTTGTAGTGACATCTTCAACTTCCAGACCACTGACGCGGTTATCTTCACTAATAACCGCAGCCGGTAAATGTTTGTAGATAATTTCGATTTTGGGATTAGCTAATACTGCCTCTATTACACTGTGGTCAGCTCTAAATTCATCACGACGAATCACAATATAGAGTTTACTTACTAAAGCGCTCAAATACAAAGCTTCTTCTAAAGCCGAATTACCACCGCCGACAACTACTACAGCCTCATCCTTAAAAAAAGCAGCATCACAAACGGCGCAGAAAGAAACCCCGCGACCAATCATCGCTTGCTCGTTAGGGATATTCATCAAACGTTCTTTGGTGCCGCTTGCGATAATCACAGTTGAAGCCTGGAAACTATTACCGGCGACACAGACCAACTCATGGTAATCCTGATGCACTTTCAATTCCCTGACTTCACCATAGTCATAAACCACCCCGAGACTAAGGGCATGGTTGTACATACTCAACGCTAAGTCGACTCCACTGGTTTTAGTAATGCCCGGCCAATTGGCAATCTCCGCTGTTTTAACCAGCTTGCCACCGGGGGCATCATGTTCTAAAATCAGCGTTTTTAACTCGGCTCTACTGGCATAAATGGCAGCCGTCAGTCCCGCCGGACCGGCACCAACTATTATTACATCATATCTATCGTCCATGAATGTTGCTCCTTCAGTATTTCTTTAATTTCCAGTAAATCGGCGATATAACGATTAGGTTGTTGCGCCAACAATTCAGCTTCACGCCGCGGGCTCTCTTGATAAGCAATAGTAAAAACTCGGGCATTTTTCCCACAACGAATATCATCAACACTGTCACCCACCATGATTATTGCATCCAAACCACAAGCAACTTTTTGCGCAGCCAAAATTATCGCTTCTTTATGCGGTTTGGGATTTTTCACCTCATCGATACCGACTGTCACAGTAAAGTAGTCCAACACCCCGCTGGCTTTTAAACTGGTTTCTAACCCGGCTCTGGTTTTATTGGTAACCAGGCCAACTTGGTAAGCATTTTCCTGCAAATAACGCAACAAAGCTTCAGCGTTTTCCCTTAGAGGCAAACCTTCTGCTTGCAGATGATTGTTGATTTCTACATAATCTCGATAAACCGTTTCCAATTCTTGTTGGGGGAACAAACGGAGAAGATTAGCCTGTAATGGCGGGCCAAAAACCTCATCACTTTCCGGTAAGCTTAATTGTTTAGTCATCTTGTATTTCTTAAACAAAGCATTAAAGGTGTTTGTTATCACTTGGCGACTGTCGACTATCGTTCCGTCTAAGTCAAAGAGGATCAGTGGTTTGGGTTTTTTCAACAGTTTGTCAAAGAAACCGAAAAAGCCACAGAAGGCAATGAGTACATATAGTACCGAAACTACCTGGGCGCTCTTTAAACTACCGATCATCAAATTGTCGGTGCGATAAATTTCAATAAAGAAACGCACCACCCCGGTCCACAATAAATACCAGTAAGCATAATCCCCCCGTTTTTTGATTAAGTATTTCTTAATAACGGTATAAATCAAAATGAAACCCAAGATATTAAAAAATGCTTCCAACAAAAAAGTCGGTAAACGATATTGCCCGTCGATGAACATCCCGACTTTGATAAATTGCGGGAAATACTTATAGAAGTTTTCACTGACCACGGTGCCATAGGCTTCTTGATTAAAGAAGTTACCCCAACGTCCAATAGCTTGAGAAAACAACATGGTTGGCATCGCCAAATCAAAAAAACGCAAGGGATCCATCTTTTTCTTTTTTAGGTAGAAAATCAAAAACAGGGCAACAGCCACAATCACACCTTGTATGGCTAAACCGCCTTCCCAAGTTTTAAAAACAGAAAGTGGGTCTTTAAAATATAGGTAGTTATCCGGGCTGAATAACACATACCATAAACGCGCTCCGGCGATCCCAACCAAGATGCAATAAAAATATAAATCATCAAAGAAACTTTGATCATAGCCGCAGTACTTCTTCATTTGTTTGCCGATATGCCAGTAGCCAAAAGCTATACCTAAAAACATGGTTAGACTGTACCAATGTAATTCAAAACTACCGATTCTTAAGATTATTGCCAGTTCCGGAAAAAACTCCACTTTATTCTCCTTTTTGCTTGATAAAGTCGATTACTTTCTTATCAAACTCTTTATTAACATCGATGCCCATATTCTTAAGATTGACATTGATAACCGCCGCTTCAATAATCGTCGCCAGCGAACGACCACCGCTTACCGGGATGACAATCTTCGGTATTTCTACCCCTAAAATGCTAAAACATTGCTCGGCAGCAATATAGACTCTTTCAATCGGATTATTTTGATCCCAAGCCTCCAATTCTACAACATAGTCGATGAGGCTTTCCGGCATAACTACCGCGGCTCCAAACATTTTAATACAATCGATGATGCCGATACCGCGGATTTCCAGCATGCCATATAGTATCTCCGGTGCCTTGCCGACCAATTGATTAGCTATGCGACTGACGATAATAGCATCATCGGCCACCATGACATGACCTTTGCGCAGCAATTCCAAAGTTATCTCACTTTTACCGATACCGCTGGCTCCGCTGATGATGACCCCCCGACCATAGATATTGACTAGACAGCCGTGGATTTGTTTCCAAGGCGCCAACTTAGCCTCCAGAAAACCGATAATATCGACCATGAGAATAGCCGACTTTTTGTTTGATAAAAATATTGGAAAATTCTTCTTTTCCGCAATCTTTTTTAGTAAAGGCGGACATTGCCTTTTGGAAGAAATGATGATACAGGGCGTGTAGCCGTCGGTGATCGTTTCACATCTTTGGACAAAGGTGGCTTGATCTAAAGTTCGAATATAACTAAGCTCCTTATTTCCTAAAATGACCACGCGTTTCTTTTCGCTGGCCAGCGCAAAACCGGCTAATTCCAAGCCCGGGCGATTGACATCCGGTGTGATAATCCAACGTGTCAAAGCTTGTTGGTCCCCGGTTATTTGTTTTAAGCTCAAAGCTTGGGCTAAAGCTGCCACTTCTACTCTATTTTTTTCCATTATTATTTCCCGCAAATAAAGGCTGTAAATACTGGCCGGTATAACTTGCTTTACACTTAATTATATCAAATACCGGTCCGCTGACAACAACATAGCCCCCCCGGTCGCCACCTTCCGGTCCTAAGTCGATAATATAGTCCGCTGATTTTATGATATCCAAATTGTGTTCGATGACAATAATGCTGTCACCGTCATCGACTATGCGCTGTAATACCACCAACAGTTTTTTAACATCATCACTGTGTAAACCGGTTGTCGGCTCATCGAGAATATATAAAGTCTTGCCGGTAGCTTTTTTCTGTAGTTCATAAGCCAACTTGACCCTTTGGGCTTCGCCGCCGGACAAGGTCGTCGCATTTTGTCCCAGTTTGATATAACCTAAACCGACATCTTGGAGAATCCTTAGTTTAACCGCAATCTTGTGGAGCGGAGCGAAAAAATTACAGGCTTCATCCACCGGCATGTCTAAGATGTCATGAATGTTTTTCCCTTTGTACTCTACGGTCAATGTCTCCTGATTATAGCGTTTTCCTTCACACTCTTCACACTTGACATAAACATCGGGTAAAAAGTGCATCGATATTCTTTTAACCCCGTCGCCCTGACAGGCCTCACAACGACCGCCCTTGATGTTAAAGGAAAAACGGCCTTTATCATAACCTTTCAAACGGGCACTGGGAGTTTGCGCATAAAGATCACGGATGTCATCAAAAACCCCGGTGTAAGTTGCCGGATTGGAGCGCGGCGTGCGTCCAATGGGGTTTTGGTCAACAACTACCAATTTATCAATATAGTCTAAACCCTTGATTTTCTTATAGCTTCCCGGTTTCATTTTTTGTCGACCCAAATACTGATAAATTGCTTTAGCCAATATTTCATTGACCAATGATGATTTACCGCTGCCGCTGACCCCGGTGACACAAACGAAATTATGTAAAGGAAAAGCCACATCAATATTCTTAAGATTATTGGCTGCCGCCCCAATTATTTCCAGCTTTTGTGCGGAAATAGCCCGGAACTTTTTAGGGATCTCCATTTGCTTGCGGCCGCTGAGATACTGCGCCGTAACGGAATCGGCGATGTCGATGATTTCCTCCAGAGGGCCGTTAGCCATGACTAAACCGCCCTGCAAACCGGCATAAGGTCCGATATCGACAATCCAGTCCGCACTGCGAATGGTTTCCTCATCATGTTCCACAACAATCAAAGAATTACCTAAATCCCGCATATTCTTCAGCGTGTTGATCAATTTCGCGTTGTCTTTTTGATGTAAGCCGATCGATGGTTCATCTAAAACATAGAGAACCCCGGCTAACCGTGAACCAATCTGCGTAGCTAGCCTGATTCGTTGTGATTCACCTCCGGAAAGTGTACCGGAAACGCGATTTAGCGTTAAATAATCCAGACCGACATCAATCAAAAACTTCAACCGTTCTTTAATTTCTTTGATGACCAATTTACCAATCTGTTGGTGCATCGCTCCCAGTTGCAGGTTTTCCATCCAGTTCAAAGCTTCCGCAATATTCATCTTGGTCCATTGCGCAATATTTTTATCACCGACTTTAACCGCTAAAGCCATTTCATTGAGACGATTGCCTTGACAAGTCGGACATTGACTCTCCGTCATAAAAGAAGCATACCAGTCGCGAGCCATGGAAGAGGTCGTTTCCCGATAACGCCTTTCGATTAAACTTACCACGCCTTCAATATAATCATTGCGCGTAAAAGTATTGCCGGAAGAAGAGGTTATCGTGTACTTGATTTTATTTTCTGAGCCATAAAGCAAGCGTTGCATTTTATCGGGGGCTATACTATTTAGTGGTTGATCTAAAGCGACATCATATTCCTGACAAAGGCGGGCAAACATCTGCCACTCGATGTTATCTTTACCGACAATGTTTTTATAGTAGCGAATCGCCCCTTGGTAGATGCTTTTTTCTTTTTCCGGTATCAAATAATCCAGGTCAACCTGTTGCACCACTCCTAAACCGTTACAAGTCGGACAAGCTCCTAATGGTGAGTTGAAAGAAAACAAACGAGGTTCAATCCGCGGTAGCGAAAACCCACAATGAATACAAGAATAAGTCGCTGACAACAGCAGTTCCTGTTCACCGTGTTTGATTACCACTAAGCCGCCGCTTTGTTTTAAAGCTAATTCTAGAGAATCCGCTAAGCGACTGCGAAAAGTCGGATCCGCTTTAGTGATTAAGCGGTCTACCACTAAAGCGATATTATGTTTCTTGTTCTTTTCTAAAATGATTTCTTCTTCCAGGAGTTTTTCTTGCTTATCGACAATAACCCGAGTGAAACCCGCCTTTTTTAGTTTTTCAAAGTAGTCTTTGAAAGTCCCTTTTTGATTTTTAACCACCGGTGATAAAACCATGATTCTTTGGTTCTCCGGCAAAGCCGTGATTTGATCGACCATAGCCTTGATGGTTTGTCCGCTGATTTCGCAATTGTGAACCGGACAGTAAGGTATCCCGATACGGCCATAAAGTAAGCGCAGATAGTCGTAAATCTCAGTAATCGTACCGACCGTAGAGCGGGGATTATTACTGGAAGATTTTTGGTCAATGGCAATAGCCGGTGATAGTCCTTCGATTAAGTCAACATCGGGTTTTTCGCTGTTCCCTAAAAACTGGCGGGCATAAGCACTCAATGATTCCACATAGCGTCGTTGCCCTTCCGCATAGATCGTATCAAAAGCCAGTGAAGTTTTCCCACTGCCGCTGACCCCACTCATCACGATCAACTTATTGCGCGGCAAATCGATGTCGATATTTTTTAAGTTATTTTCTCGGGCTCCGCGGATTATAATCTTGTCTTGTTCCATATTACTCGCTTTTTATCTCATATATCATATCACGTAAACTGGCTGCTCTTTCAAAATCTAAGACCCGAGCGGCTTCTTTCATTTCTTGCTCCAAGCCCGTGATAAGCGCTTCTCTTTCTTTAATCGTAACTTTTTTACTATGCTTAGTCATATACGCTTTCAAATGCTCTTTGGTTTCCCGACCGGTTACCACCGCTCTAATTTCTTTGACGATGGATGTTGGGGTAATACCGTACTTTGCATTGTGGGCTTCTTGGATGCTGCGCCGACGATTGGTCTCATTAATGGCGATCTGCATCGAGTCGGTTAAGGTGTCACCGTACATAATTACCTGGCCTTCGCTATTGCGGGCTGCGCGCCCAATGGTTTGAATCAATGACCTTTGGGAGCGTAAGAAACCTTCCTTATCGGCATCCAAAATAGCTACTAGGGCAACCTCCGGTATATCCAAACCTTCGCGTAGTAAATTGATACCGACCAAAACATCGTATTTTCCCATCCTCAAGTCGTGAATAATTTCGATACGCTCTAAAGTTCGGGTTTCATGGTGTAAGTAGGCGACTTTTAAATCCAATTTCAACAAATATTCACTCAAGTCTTCAGCCATTTTTACAGTCAGTGTCGTAATCAGAGTTCTTTGATTCTTTGCGATACGCTGTTGAATCTTAGCCAACAAATCATCAATCTGACCCTTACTGGGTTTTACTACTACTTGCGGATCAAGCAAACCGGTCGGTCGTATAATCTGTTGAACAACTTGCTGCTTTACTTTCTCCAACTCATAATCACCCGGTGTTGCTGAAACATAGATAACCTGGTTGATCACTGCTTCAAATTCATCAAAGCGCAGCGGTCGATTATTGAGAGCTGAAGGTAAACGGAAGCCGTATTCCACTAGAACTTCTTTACGCGAGCGATCCCCGTTATACATGCCTCGCACTTGCGGGATTGTGGCATGGGATTCATCGATGACCAACAGATAATCCTTTGGGAAATAATCAAAGAGATTCCATGGCCGTTGATCGTCAGCGCGTCCATCAATGTGTTGTGAGTAGTTCTCAATGCCGCGACACCTACCAAATTCCCGTAAAGCATCCAAATCAGCCAAGGTTCTAGTTTCCAAGCGTTGCTTTTCCAGTTCGCGACCGGTATTTTCAAAATAAGGAATTCTCTGTTTTAGTTCTTCTTCAATGCGGCGACAAGCTTCCAACATCTGACTTTTATCACGAGCATACTCATCAGCCGGAAAAACATTATATACTTCATAGGCTTGTAATACTTTGCCGGTTAAAAACTCCACTTCGGTAATTCGCTCGATGACCTCATCATACATTTCAATCCGCAGATAGAACTGATCAGTATAACCCAAACATACTTCAATGACATCCCCGCGAACTCTAAAAGTTCCCTTCTTTTGATCGACATCATTGCGCTGGTATTGCCGCTCTACTAATTTCAATAAGAGTTCATCCCGGGCAATGGTCTCATTGACCCGCATTGAGAAAAACATCTGGCGATAGTACTGCGGGTCACTGCTGGCATAAATGCAGGCTACCGAAGCTACCACAATAGTATCCCGTCTTTCCATAACCGCATTCAATGCCGCCATTCTTAACATGTCCAGCTCTTCATTGATCATCGCCGTCTTTTCGATATAGATATCGCTGTGGGCGATGTAAGCTTCCGGCTGATAGTAATCAAAATTGGAAACAAAATACTCAACTTTGTTTTTCGGAAAGAGTTCTTTAAACTCACTGTACAATTGCCCGGCTAAAGTTTTATTATGCACAAAAACCAGAGTTGGTTTTTGAACTCTGGCTATGACATTAGCTATGGTGAAGGTCTTTCCGGTACCGGTTGCTCCCAGCAACACTTGATCCCGCTGCTGGCGTTGTATTCCGGCAACCAGCGCATCAATGGCTTGTTGTTGGTCACCGGCCGGTTGGAAAGGGGCAACTAACTCAAACTGCTTCATGACATCAACTCAATAGCTTTGGCATATTGACTATCCAATTTAGCCTTGTTGGCAGCATAATACTTGCGAGCTTCCGCGACAAAACGCCTGAAGAATTCATTATCGATGTATGTGTTTTTCGCTAAACCATGGTCAGCCTGAAAACGGTTGACAGCCGCTAGTGTGGCTTTTGAGAAATAGCCGTCCTGACGGTCAACTTCATAGCCCATCATCCCCAATCCGGCTTGGATGTAGGCGACAACCGAGTCAACTTGGTCATATTTAATCAATAGCGTATCATCGGTTTCCGGTATGGCTAACTCGAGAACCTGCGGTAAACTCACAAGATAATCCGGCGTGATCCCGATAGTATTGATTTGGTTACCCTTAGCACTGTACCAATGGGTTTGAGTATATTTAAGAGCACTGCCATCGGCAAAGGTGTATATCATTTGGCTGGTACCTTTACCATAAGATTTTTCGCCAACGATAGTTGCGATACCATGATCCTGCATACAAGAAGCAAAAACTTCAGAAGCACTGGCGGTATTGGCGTTGATCAGAATTACCATTTTGTCAAATTTGTAGATAATGTTGCTGGTGGCTTTGTAGGGCATCTCTTCATTGTTGACATAAACTTGTTTGAAAATTATCTCATTTTTTTGGAGGAAGCAATCTGCCATCTCATTGACGATGTTTAAATAACCGCCACCATTGTCGCGTAAATCAATTATTAGTTTGTCGATGTTCTTGTTTTTCAACTCATCTAGGGCGTGGGTAAATTCCTTGGCTGTACCACTGCCAAAAGTCGAAATTTGAACATAGCCAATCTCGTCATTGATGATGTCAACATAAACCGTGTTGGAAATATAAGCCCGTTTGAGATGTTTGTCAATTTTCTTGCCGTCACGCTCAATCGTGATTTTAACTTCCGTGCCAACTTCCCCCATAACTAGAGGTCGCACGTCTTCATACTTCATTCCTTTGATGTCGACATCATCGACATTAGTGATAAAATCACCGATTTGAATTTCGCCTTTTTCGGCCGGTGAATCATAAAAAACTCGGATTACTAACGGATAATCCGTGGCCATCGACATTTCGACACCAATACCGGTATAAGTTTGATTGATTCCTTGTTCAAAATTCAGCAACTCTTGCACGCTCAAATACTCGGTATATGGATCTTTGTCCACCGTTGCCATTCCTTTCATCGCCCGGTTGATTAAATCATTGTAGATATCGGTACTCTCGGAAGAGTAGTACCAGTTGTTTGACATTATCTTAATCATCTGTTGGAGACGTTGTAAACCCTCAGTGTCAGCACCGATGTTTGGCTTTAAAAAGCCGTGAGAAACCCAGCCAAATACAAACATAAAAATTAATAAAAAGAACATCAATATTTTCGCGCTTCTTTGTTTTCTCATAATCTCTTTCTCATCTCTCCATAAATGTTTTTCTATTCTGATTTGCACAGTTTTATCGTCATTCATACATTCACCTACAGATAATTGTACACTAAAACCTCAGCTTTTTTATCGGCGAAATTCCCGCTCAAATAATACAACTATAATAGGCATTAGTAAAAAGCTTTAGTTGCTCAACGAAAACGCCAGATTTATGAAAGTCCACAATGTAATAAAACCTTTCTCTAAAGTTAGCCAAATACTGCTGAAAATCACCGCAAACCAAAGAAATATAGCAGCAGTATTCAATAATTGTAATATTCAGCATAAATCAGTAATATACAAATAATTAAGCTAGTAATGAAAAATATCAAGCTTAGCAAAAACAATATTACGGCAATATCTTCAGTACCAGGTCCTTTTAAACCAAAGGCAGTGAAACTATAGTCGAGTTTGTCTCTGCTTTGGCTATAGTAACAGAGCGCTAATAAAACATGATTAATAAAAATACTCCAGCTAGGAAATAAGAAATATTTAATCTTTAGCCGTGGTTTTCCTGTAGCCGATTTAGCAAAAATTGCACGATCAATGCCAAAAAAAGGAATAAAGATAATTTGTTCTCTCTTGCTAAATAGTTTGCCAAATTGCCACCCTAACATCTAAACTAAATGTCTTCGTTGTGCTGAGAAGACTCTACTGCGGTAATTACCGCTTTATTTCCTAAGCGTTTTATAACAATAAAAGAAAACGACTATTGCCTGTCGTTTCTTTATTTGCCGGTATATGATTTTCCAACTTTGATATTGTATATTTCTAAGGGGCTTTCGGTACAAGGCGGTTTCCAGTTTCTAGCACTACAACGGTTGTTATAAGCTGTATCACCAAAGCCGGCACCCATGGTTATATCGCCTTTCTTTTTAAACTGTTCTACCATCGCTGCCATATTATTTTCACCTAAATAAACAATGTGTTGATGCAAATGATTGCCGGTCGAGCAACCGCTGGAGCCGACATAACCGATAACATCGCCTTGGCTGACAATCTGCCCGACTTTTACAACATTGCTGACACCGGAGCGAAAATGGTAATTAATTATCATATAAACCGAAGACTTCACTTGTATCATCAAGACCACCTGGTTACCGCCGGAGCGCGCCGCCGAAGAACCACAACGTTGACAATAATAACCGATAGAGGGGCATTGGTCACTGACAAACAGGATGACTCCGTTGCCCGGGGCAACTACCGAACGACCACCGGCTGCGGCAAAATCGACAGCTACATGCCGACCGCCGCCAAAGCTGGCAGGATAGTTCCAACAACCGGCAGAGATAGAAAACTTCCCTTTAATGGGATAAATCCACCCGGGTGAAGGCTGTACATTGCCAATTGCGGTTGTCACCTTGTTTAGCGCATCCCGAATCTCTTTGAGGTTATCAACCGCTTCAGCTTGTTCCGCTTCTAGCTGAGCTTCAACTTTGCGATACTCGACAATGATTTTATCAACTTCTGCTTTAAGAATCTTTATTGAGCGGATATTCGTTTCCAAAGTAGTCTTTTGGGCTTCTAAAATACTGCGTTGTGACATCAAGTCATCGCGATCGCTATTCAACGCTTTGATCTCCTCTTGTAGTTGGGAAATCTGGTCACGGTCATAAGTTGTAATATCCTTAATCCCTTCAGCTCTTCTGATGAAGTCGCCAAAATCTTTAGCCCCGAAAATGAAATCGATATACCCGTCATAATTATTTACACCTTGCATCATCACCATGCGCTCTTTGATGTAGCCATCTAAACGTTCAATATTGTTTTCTCGGATAACAATCCGCGTTTCTAAAACTTCGATATTTTCCGTGATTGTTGCGATACTGGTGTTGAGATTATTTATATCCTTTTGAATAGCTGCAATCTGGGCATTGTAGTCCGCCACTTTCAACATAAAACCATTTAAATCCTTTTTGATTGCCGCGATGCTGTTGTTTAAACGCGTTACATCTTTATTAGCCTTGATCGCTTTCTCTTGTAAGTAAGCTTGAAAACCGGAACACACCGTCTTTTCCGCATTAGTTAAACCGATCTTTGAACAAAGATTGTAGTAGTATTCCTCATTCTTGCTGTATTCGTCAGTAGCTGCGGCATAAGAAACCCCACTGAGCAGTACACCAATACTCAGGCAACAAACAAGCAGTATTTTCGTTAGATACTTTTTCATCTTACCTCCTAAAGCGCAGATATCGACTTACCGAAATGAAACTGCCGATTAAGCCGACGGCGCAACCAATAGCCAACAGATAAAGTGAGATATCCCGTACTGCCGGCATTACCGGAGCCAAGGATAACAGATCGGTCATAATGTGACCGCCCATAACTTGGTACAAATAATTGTAACCAAAAACGATTATCGCAATCGGTAAAGCGCTACCCAAAACCCCGATGAAAATACCTTCAATCATAAAAGGTGTTCTGATAAAGTTATTGGTTGCTCCGACATGTCGCATGATACTTATTTCGCGGTTTCTGCCGTAAATTGTTATCTTGATGGTGTTGTTGATTAAGAAAATTGCTAATAAGGAAAAGACAGCAGCCGCGACATAGGCCCCAATATTAATGGCATTCATGGTCACAATCATTTTTACGGTATTCCCGCCACCATACTTAACAGTATCGACATACTGCAGACTTTTGATTTGTTGGGCAATATCTTCAAGGGTATCCCCTTTCTCAACTTTCACATAGAAAGCATTATGCATCGGATTGTTCGCTCCCCGATAGATAGCATACTCTTGGCCATAGGAAACGATGAATTTTTCTAACTCTTCATCTTTGGAAGAATAGGTCACTGCTAAAACGCCCTCCATATTCTTTATTTCATTAGCCAGATAGTCGATATTTACCTGTTCGGCTTCGTTGTCCAACTTGACAAATATTTCAACATTCTGTTCGATGTTACGGGTGATATTGGTGATATTGGCACTGATCAACATTACAGCACCGATTAATATCAAAGTGATGGAAACCGCTGAAGCTGAAGAAAAAGCCATAGCGAAATGTCGGGTAATCCCATAAAAAGCTTCACGGAAATGACGGGCTATATTACTGAACATTGTTCAAACCTCCTTCCAGATCAGCTACCAAATGCCCGCTGTCTAAGACCAAAGTGCGGTGAGGATAAGTTTTAACTAAGTTCATATCGTGAGTTACCACAATAATTGTGGTATTTTCTTCCCGGTTGATACGATTCAATAATTGAATAATCTCGTTGGCTTTGCCGGCATCAAGATTTCCGGTTGGCTCATCGGCTATCAATACTTTAGGCGAATTAGCGATAGCGCGGGCGATCGCTACTCTTTGTTGTTGGCCACCGGAAAGCTCCGTAGGATAAGCTCGAGCTTTATCACTTAAACCGACCAAAGCCAAGACTTCTCTAACTCGTTTTCTGATTTTTTGTTTACCGGCACCGACGCATTCCATGGCAAAAGCAATATTTTCCTGGACTTTCTTTTGTTCTAACAGGCGATAGTCTTGGAAAACCACCCCGATATTTCGACGATACTTCGGTACTTGGGAGTGGCGCAATTTTCCGACATTGATTTTGTTGACTATAACTTTTCCGGTGGTCGGAATCTCCTCACCATCTAAAAGTTTAATCATCGTCGATTTGCCACAACCAGTTGGCCCGATAATGTAGACAAAGTCGCCTTCGTTGATTTCTAAGTTGATATCATAAAGGGCGTTAACCCCGTTGCTGTACGTTTTTGCGATATTTTCAAGTTTTATCATTAAGGTTCTCCATTTTTCTCCAACTGAAAGTTGATAAAAAATTAGACATTCTACCCTAAAATATTATAACATAATTGACTTTTCCCTATAAGTAATATGCCTATAAATGGTATAATTGCTATAAATTGAAAAGAAAACAATGAGGAAAGTATATGAAAAAAATACGCAACAGCATCTTAGCTTTATTTCTTTGTTTTTCCCTTTTCGCCTGTAAAGCAGAGAAGGAAGTGATTGAACCACCAGAAAAAGTAAATGAGGCCTTCCTGGCTTTTACTGACAAGTTGGTTGGCTGGTACTATGGTGAAAACTCCGTCAGTGCTTATTTTGACTTTGCCCATCCGGAAAAATACGGCATCGTTTTAGGAAAGCCGGATTTTACTATTCCCAGTTATGAAAAAGTCCTAAAGACCGCCGAAGAAGCGAAAGCTCACTTAACAAACCTAAAAAGCTTTGACTACCAGTCTTTAAGTAAAAGCGAAAAAATGACTTATGATCTTTTGGAATATGATCTTCAATCAAACATCGATTTACCGGATTTTTATTACTTTAGGATGGGGGCTTTGGGAAATTTCCTCGGACTGAATTGTAATTTGCCTTACTATTACATCGCTTGGCCTTTGCTTTCAAAAGACTATCTTGAAGGCCTGATTTATACTTTAGACAATTTGATACCGACCTTTCAAAACTGGATTGATTATGAATTCGCCAGAGTTGCTCATGGCTACTCATTATCGAAAAACAGCTACCAAGGTATTGTTACTAATGCCCAGAAAATTGTCGATGCCGGTGATGAGTATTTCTTGATCGATCAAATCGTCAAACGCGTAGCCACAGTACCCGGGCTCAGTGCTACAGAAATCGCATCCTACCAAAAAATTGTCGAAGAATCAATGAAAACCAACTATATCGGAGCCTATCGCTTGTTGGTTCAACAAATCCCCAAACTCTATACTTCTTGCCCCGACCCGGAGAAATCCGGACTGCCGCACTTTAAAAAGGGTGATGAGTTTTACCGCTTCATGTTGAAATACAATGTCGGAGTCGATGATAACCCCGAGCAAATCTACGCTTACTTTGAAAAGAAATTAGCCGAGCAGATTGATTTGTACATTTCCACTAACAATGCACATAGTGATTATGAAAATATTGAATATCTCTTTGCGATAATGGACAACAGCAATAAAATTGACGATGTCATGGATTTTTTAGCTAAAGCTTCAATGAAGGACTACCCGGCAATTAATAAACCGCAGTATATTACAGAATTAGTCGATAAAACCCAACAAGAGAACTTTTCCCCGGCCGCTTATTTCACACCGCTTTTGGATAGTGATTATACCAACTTAATACTCATCAATCCCTCTTCAAACTCCGGAAAGTACTCTACTATCGCGCATGAAACTTACCCGGGACATCTCTATCAGTTTAACTATGTCAGTCAGTCAAAGTTACCGATGATTCGCAAAATCATCAGTGTCACTGGTTATGCTGAAGGTTGGGCGACCTATACCGATCATCAAGCTCTTAAGTATGTACCCAAGATCAAAGACTACCAAATAACCCTTTACCATTTAAATGAAGACATCATCTATACACTCTGGTGTATGGTTGATATCGGCATCAATTATCATGGTTGGGGTGTCAATAAAGTCCAGGAATTCTTAGCTGGCTACCTCGGTGAGTTTAGTTATACTAATGCTGAATACTTCTTCGATGTCGTACAAGAAAATCCGACTAATATGTTGCAGTATTACTACGCCTTCTATTTACTGGAAGACTATAAAGCGGAATTCTTTAAAACCGCAAAGAAGCCAACAGATTTTATGTTCAATAAAGCTGTAGTTGAAGTTGGTGCTGTACCCTTCCCCTTGTTGAAAAAACACTTAATCGAAGTAGCTGAAAAAACAAAATAAGTTAAAGAATCTATTTACAATAAAAGCCGACGGAAAAATGTCGGCTTTTCATATTGACACGCCATTTGTATCATTGTATTATTATTGTAATACAGAAAGGAGCAACCGATGTATCAGTTTAACAGTAACGCACCTATATATTTGCAGTTGATTGAAATTATCAAACAACAGATTATTAACGGTACACTAACAGAAAATGCTAAAGTAAAAAGTGTCAGGGATTATGCTGTTGAATTCGGGGTAAATCCTAATACCGTCCAGAAAGCATTGAGTGAATTGGAAAAACAAGGTTACATCCATACCGCGCGAACCAGCGGCCGCTTTGTAGCTTTGGGTAAACAGGACATGCTTAGCGCCAAGCTCAGCATTGCTGAAAACAAAACCCAAGAGTACATAAAAGCCATGGGTGATATCGCTTGTAGTAGTGAGGAAATCCTCGATTTAATTAAAAGAGAACTAAAGAAAGAAGGTAAACAAAAATGAGCGAAACAATTATCGCCTTAGAGAACCTGACCAAGAGTTATTACAATACTGTAGCTCTTGACAATGTTAACCTAAATCTCAAAACCGGACAGATCGTTGGTTTATGCGGACCTAACGGTTCGGGAAAAACCACCCTTATTAAAATTCTTAACGGCTTGTTAAAACGTTATGAAGGCCGGGTCTTGATTGACGGGCAGAAACCAAATGTTTACACCCGTTCCTTGATTTCCTATTTACCGGATGTTTGTTATTTGGCAAAATGGATGACCGGTAATGAGGTGATCATGATGTTTAAAGATTTGTATATCGACTTTGACGGTGAGAAAATGGCAAGTTTAGCCGAGAGAATGAAAATCGACACTAAGCGCCAGATTAAAGAAATGTCCAAGGGCACCGTTGAGAAATTTCAACTGGCTTTAGTCATGAGTCGCCAGGCTAAAATCTATATTCTCGATGAACCCATTGGTGGCGTCGATCCGGCTGCTCGTGATCTGATTTTAAATACGATTATTGACAATTATGCCGAGAACTCTTTAGTTCTGCTTTCCACTCATCTGATTCAAGATGTGGAAAAAATATTTGATAGTGTGATTTTCTTAAAAGATGGTGAAGTTGTCTTATTTGATGAAGTAGACAATATCCGACAGGAACAACAACGTTCGATTGATGAATTGTTCCGGGAGGTTTTCCGATGCTAAAGTTAATCAAACACGAATTAATTGCAACTTACCGCAATTACATGACCATCTTTGTTGGTGTATTAGCCCTCAGCATATTGGGTGGTCTATCCAACCTAATTGCTGACGAAGAACTTGTCAGTGTTTTTGCCATCTTGGCTTTTTCCGCATTTGCCATTGGCGGTATGGTGATATTGTTGATTCAAAGCATTAAGATGTATACCAGCGATCTATATTCAGCCCGGGGTTATCTTAATTTAACTTTACCGGTTCCGACTTGGAAACTGCTATTGTCAAAAATCATCGTGATGATTTTGTGGTATATAATTACCTTTATAGTCTTCTGCCTGGCTTTCTTTGTTTTTGCTCTCATTACGACACTTACTTATAACTACATCATCACAATCCAGGATATTGTTGATGCTATCAAAGGTATCTTTGAATATTTAAAACTTCCTTGGGATGTCTATGTATTGTGGATTATCGCTTCTTTTACCTCGCTGTTTTCCACGATTTCCTTGGTCGGCTTAGCCGCAACTTTGGTTTCTACCGGAAGAATTCGAAAATTCAAATGGGCAGTTGCTGTGGTTATTTATTTCTTTTTTAGCTATCTGATAACTTTTGCGCGCCATGCATTAAGCAAACTACTGAAAATCAGTTATGATCCGACGACATTCTCGGGCTTGGGTAATCTCTTTTCTATCTATGGGCTTTCAGCTTTCGCTACGGATTTTAATGCCCAGACTTGGCTGAGTATCTGCCTGAATCTGCTTGTTGGGCTGATCGCTTTTATAGCGACGGTTTGGTTAGTCGATAACAAAATAGAAATCGAATAAGCTTGTTTACCAAAAAAGCACGGTTCTGATTATTATACTTCACTGTGCTTTTTTATTTGACTTCTACTTTAATTTCGATATTAGTGCCGGTTTGTCGTAACTTGACTTTGGCTGCCTCTAACATGCGTTTACTGGCCTTAACCGCTGAAGTCGCGGCATATTTATCGCTCTCATAAATGATCTCTTTAATTCCGCTTTGGATAATGGCTTTAGCGCATTCATTACAGGGAAACAACGAGACATAGATCCGACATTCATGGAGATTTTGAATGCTGTTGAGGATGGCATTCAGCTCAGCATGCACGACATAAGGATACTTGGTTTCATTAGTTTCTCCTTCTCTTTCCCAGGGAAACTCATTATCATCGCAACCACTGGGCATGCCGTTGTAACCAATACCAACTACGCGATTGCTACCGTTGACAATACAAGCTCCGACTTGGGTTGAGGGATCCTTGGAACGCCAAGCCGCCAAATGTGCTAAAGCCATGAAATATTCATCCCAACTTAATACTTTTTTTGCCATAATTCTTTACCTCTTTTTGTAGTACTCATTCATCCGTACTCTGACTTTAGTTCCGTAATCAGGAAAGCCGATATCCCCATAAACTTTATAGACTTCATTATCAATCAAAATAAAGCGATAGTCCAGCTCGGTATTTAGAGTAGCCATATACAGAATCAAGCCCAAAAGCAAACCAAAAGCTACTGTGGTACTGCGTTGCAGGTTTTTATTCTGCGGATAAATGAAGATAAAGCCCAACAACAAGCCGCTGATTAAACCGCCTAAATGCGCTAACCAACCCACATTAGGAGAAAAATTGTCAAACAAACAAACAACAGCAATAATCACTATTTGCGCCAGAATTCGGGGATTCTTTATCATTCCGCTTTTAATTAAGACGATAATCAACAAAGCAAGCAAAGCATAGACCCCGCCGCTCAAACCGTAGGCTACCAGATTCCCCCCGACACTGAATTCGAAGAGACTCCCCATAATAATCCCCACCAACAAAACCAGCAAATACTTGCAGCGTCCTAATAAGGGTTCAAGGAAACGACCGATACTAAAGAAAGCGTAAAGATTGAAAATCAAATGCCCAAACTCCATATGCACAAACCCGGCAGTCAGAAAACGCCAGTATTGGTTCATCCCCAAAACAAAAGCTTTATAGTAAGCTCCTAAAACTATGGCAATAGCCGAATCAATGATCGTCAATTCCTTTAGATACAAACGCAACAAATAGACGAGTATACAGAGCAAACTGACCGCAATGGTTACTAAAGGTATTTTTTTATCCAGTTTCATTTTACTGCTTTGCAGGCTGATTTTGCGGAAAGTCGCAACATTAGCTTGCATTTTTTCGTACTCTTTTTCCGGATCTTCAATCTCCACAATAGCCATACTCACATTGGGAAAAATATCTTCTAACTCTTTAGGCATTTTACTGTTTTCGCAGGTCCCCCATACCGTAGCCTCGTCTTCTATTACAAACTCAGCTGTGCTATTTCCGGTATAGATTTCCAACAATTTTACTTCCCTTTTTAATACTTCTTTAACCCCATTTTTAACTTTTTCAATATAATCATGATGAAAAACCGTCGAGCCACTGGGTTTATTGGAGATCTTAATCAGATTATAGTTCGAGTTTTTCCCGTTAGCCAACCAAATGTTTTGCTCGTCATTCTGGACAACGACAAAATTGAACTGATAGTCCCGAATCAAGATAAAGGTCAGCTTCAGGGCAATAACATCACCTTTCTTAATATCCACTTTCATTCTCCTTTTCCAATTTCTCAAGCAAAGCGGTGAATTCCGTTGTTAAAGGTATTTCAATCGTCTTCTCTTGTTTGTTTTTCGGTAAGAAAAATACCAATTTGTAAGCCTGGAGCATTTGCCCCTGCGTTGTCAGGGTCTTACGAAAACCGTATTTTTCATCGCCGACCAAAGGATGCTTGATATACTGCAGGTGCACTCTAATTTGATGGGTCCTTCCGGTTTCCAACTCACACTCCAGTAAGCTATAATCCTTAAAACGCCGCAACACTTTGAAGTGGGTAACAGCTGCCTTGCTGTTTTTTGCGGTTACCGTCATTTTTTTACGATCTTGTTGGTCCCGCCCGATGGGGGCGTCAATAGTTCCGTAATCGTGGTCAAAGCTCCCATGTACCAAAGCAATATAGTAACGCTTCATTTTCTTATCTTGTAATTGTTTAGCCAAGAATTGATGCGCTTTATCATTTTTAGCCACCAACAACAAACCGCTGGTATCTTTATCTAGGCGATGGACGATTCCCGGTCTTAAGCTGCCGTTGATACCTGATAAATCATCCAATTGAGCCAGTAGACCGTGAACTAAAGTGTTTTCGCTGCTCGTCGTCGAAGGATGGACGATCAACCCCTTGGGTTTGTTAATTACGGCTACATCTTCATCTTGATAACAAATCTCCAACTCCATTGCTTGGCCCTGTAAAGCCAAGGCTTTATTTTCCGGTATGGTAAACTCAATGACATCGTTGGTTTTCGTTCGATAACTACCTTTGGCTATTTCGCCATTTACTCTGATTTCATTTTCCTTTAGCAGTCGTTGAATGCGACTACGTGATAAATTAGCATAAGTGGTACTGATAAACAGATCTAGGCGTCGCCCACTGTCTTGAGTGCTGACTACTATTTTTTCTTCAGCCATAGTTTTTCCTCAACAACAATATCAAGTAACATCAAAATCATGCCGATTGTCAAACAACTATCTGCTATATTAAATATTGGAAAATCATACCCAAAAATATAGAAATCTAAGAAATCACGAACATTAGTCAACAACATGCGGTCAATCATATTTCCCAGAGTCCCGCTGATTATTAAAGCTAAAGAGATTTGGCTCAACATTCTTTCGCTTTTCCAATACCAATAAATAAAAGCTACTAAAGCAACTATCCCAATAACAACAAAAAAAGTAGTTTGCCCCTGTAAGATGCTCCAAGCAGCACCGTTGTTTTCCGCATAAGTCAAATAGAAAAACCCTTTAATTATTTCACAGCCAGCTTGCCCTTTTAAGTGATTAGCTGCCCAGGTTTTAGTCAATTGGTCAACTATCAGTAGTGCTATAGCTGTGATTATTTGCCAGCCTCTTTTTTTCATCATTAAAATTATAGCACAATAAATCAGTGATATTTTTGCTCTCTATAGCCAAGCAAAAACAAACCCCCGGTTTCGGGAGTTTGTCAATTCACTGCTATTTAGTATTTCAATCCAAGTTCGCAACAGGAAAGCGACAGTTATATCTGGATAATCCTATAGTGCTAGCATCTTACCAGGGCCCTGCCAGTTAGTAACATCTTGCCCTCTCATTTGTGATTTAATCCCAAACTGCTGATATTTGATTGTCGTTTTAACTTACTTTACCAGGGTAAATTCAGCACGGACAACTGTCAAATATTGACCTTTTTTTACACTTATATATTTGGTATTTGAAAAATTATCGTTAGTAATAATCGCTCTAAAGGAATGACTACAATTTTTACTAACTGCGACATACGCCCGATAATCCGACACATTAGTCAGTAAGTACTTTCCGGCCGGGATATCGCGGCCAACCAAATACATACCTTCACCATAAACTCCGTCAATCGGTTTTGGTAATGGAGCATCTTCCGCCAAAGTAAATTGTCCGCGCTCCACAGTCAAATATTGCCCTTTGGACACACTGATATAGGTAAAAGTTGAGAAATTGTCATTTGCGACGATACTGCTGAGCTTGCCGTAAGTATCTTTGTCAACGCGAAAATAGGCGCTGATATTTCCCGTAGCTACTATATAATAAGTGCCAGCTGGGATATCTTTACCAACTTCATACATACCGGCTTTATGCCAAACAATAGGATTGGTCACAGAAACCGTCACAGTTTTCTTTAAGCCTTTAGCTGTCTCTACAGTTATGGTTGCCAGACCTTTTGTTAAGGCGGTGATTTTCCCGTTTTCATCAACTGTGGCAACCTTTTCGTTGGAACTCTGCCATTTTAATGTTTTATCTGATGCGTTTTCCGGTTCGAAAGTGACTTTCAGAGCATGGGTATCACCAACTACCAAATCGATAGCGACAGCACTTACTATGATGTCTTTTTCCTCGAAATAATAAACCGCAACATGATTGCTCGCTGTTACCCCATTAGGTGCCGTCACCGTAAAAGTTACTTCCCCTGCTGTTAAGGCAGTTACTAAACCTTCGTTATCCACAGTGGCGATGGTGGTATCCGAACTGGTCCAGACTAATCCTTCAGCTAGCGCATTTTCCGGTGAAACAACCAAAGTGACATATTTTTTGTCACCAACCGACATTTCACCATTTTGCGGTTTAAGTTCCAGGCTCGCAATTTGTGGTGGTTCTTTGGTTTTTTCAGTAGCGTTACCACAAGCTACACCAGCTAAAACAACAACAATAACTAACAATAAAGCTAATATCTTTTTCATTTTTCCTCCTCAATTACTTACCGTCTTTCTCACGGCAACTTTCTTGGGATAATAAAGCCAGCAGTAATTGCCACTACCCCCTTTTGTTACAAATAGGTAATTAAATGCTTTATAAACAGCATGAGAATTTACTTTTACCCTTGTTGAGTATTGCGCAAATCATTATAATTCTCAAGCGACAAAGCAATTGCCATTTATAACAAATAGATTATAGCATTATTATTTTTACTGACACGTAGCTGAGACAAATTTGACCATATTATTATATTTGTTCACCATTGTCTAGTAAAAGCGAATTTCTTAGTCAATAGCCTGGTTTTTTGTTGCTCAAAACGCGGAAGGTCGTGACAATCCGGCGATAGCCTACCGCAACTATCATCTCTTAACTTCAAAATTACTTTCTTCGCTATTTATGTTAGCTTTTCTTATTCAATATGCGGATTAGCGATTGCTTTGACGCAGCTCTTCCAACATCGCATTATCAAGCCGTTTAGCAAACTCCGTCAATAAAGTTACGGTATCGCAATAGTCTTTACGATGGATGATACCATTGTGGGAGTGAATATAACGAGCAGGGATCGATAGAGTGCAACTGATAATGCCATCGCGCGATTGGTGGATGGTTCCGGCATCAGTTCCTCCGGCTAACAAAGCATTATATTGGACATCAAGATTTAAACTCTCACAGATTTCTGCTAATTTGACTATTAAGCCGCGATGCCCTAAAACTGAAGCATCCTGAACGCTGATAGTCACTCCGGCGCCCAATTTGCATGAGGCGTCTTCTCCCGGCGTATCTTGGGCCGTTGTCACATCAAGGGCAATAGCCACGTCAGGGTCAATCTTATAGGCTGCCGTCTTAGCTCCGCGGAGTCCTACCTCTTCTTGGACGGTGCCTACCGCATAAATATCACAACTATGTTGACTGTTACTCAGGTTTTTGATGACATCAGTGGCAATTAAAGCCCCGACCCGATCATCCCAAGCTTTGGCACATAAGTAGTTGGGATTGTTGAGCACGGTAAAATCCGACTTGGGTGTTATGTAGTTGCCAATCTTAATCCCTAACTCCAAAGCTTCATCTTTACTGGCTACTCCGATATCAATATACATATTTTTAACTTCTTGAACTTTATCACGCTCTTCCGGTTTCATGCCATGTGGGGCTTTAGCTCCAATTACCCCATTTATTTTCTTGCCTTCATCGGTAGTAATAACCAAAGGTTTAGCCAATAATACATGGCCCCACCAGCCCCCCAAAGGCGCAAAGCGCAGAAACCCGTTGTCTTCAATTCTGGTAACCACAAATCCGATTTCATCGACATGACCAGCCAACATTAGTTTCGGTCCCTTCCCACTACCTTTTTTTAAAGCTATCAGCGAACCCAGAGTGTCATAATCAAACTGCTGCACATAAGGTTCCAGGTACTTCTTCATGACCCGG
Organism: uncultured Erysipelotrichaceae bacterium; assembly: GCA_964622375.1. Taxonomy (GTDB): domain Bacteria; phylum Bacillota_I; class Bacilli_A; order Erysipelotrichales; family Erysipelotrichaceae; genus CAZUQA01. The sequence continues at coordinate 37,593 of CAZUQA010000052.1, forward strand.
GTAGCTTCTTTCTCCGCCCCTGATGGTCCATCAACCTGACAAAAATCTTTCATCATTTCTAAATCACAATTGCCATACGCTTTTTCCATACTTTTCCCCTTAGCGATTAGTCAAAATTACCACAGCTAAAACAATTACCGCTAGCGGCAACAACAGTGTCGCGGCATTCTGCAACGGTAACAGTTTCCACTCATAGCTCAGAAACAATAAACCACAGATTAAGCCTACCGTATTTGCCGGTTTTATTCCCTTTTTTAAGATATCAGCCAAAAACGGGACGATAATCAGGAAAGCCCACCAGCCTAAAAAAACCAGAGGCAGATGCCAGATGTTCAACTGGTCGCCTAAGGCAATGACGCCGATAAACAGTAAGATATAGCCTATTGCTCTTTTGGTGTTTTTACTAATCATTTCTTTTCCAATTAGTATAATTCTATTACTTTTTTTACTAATCGGCAATTCTTCATAATAAAAAGCTCGGTCTGTAGCGAGCTTTTAAGCTATAACCTGGTAATACTATCAGTTATCTTTTATTTTCTTAATTAGAATCAGAGGTGTCAATTCGTCAGACTGTCCTGCCGGGTTATCACGGATCATCTGTAAAAACTCATTATTGTCTTTTAACCCATAGCTGCCCAGTGTTTCCACACTGACATCATTGGCATCAACTATCGCCACGGCAATGCCCAAATCTTCGGCTATTTCCTTACAAGCCTTGTCGGGTTGTGCCGGAAGTAAGATTGCCATGGTGTGATATTCCTTAAAATCTGAACGACTATAGAATCCATCCATCCCGGCAATGCCGTTGCCGGCAACCTTATAAAACCAACCTTTAATACCAAACAGCTTCCCAATGCCACCGCAGAAAACCGCAAACAAGATGCGGGGTAAGCCGGCAATATCTATCGCCAATTGCAGTTTATAAGGTTCGTCCATGCCGACACCCATTTCACTTCTGGAAGCTAATTTGCTGAGGTTTTTTGCCCAAAAACCCAATTTTACATCTTTCATGTCAACGGTATTTCCTTGACATATTGAAACAATCTTTTCACTTGATGAAAGGATGTCTCCCGCTTCCGCTAAAGGTTTTACATATTTTCGACATACAGCCAAAAAGGATTCACCTTTCTGAATGAAGTGGGTCTGGATTGCTAATCTGCGATACTTTTGACCGGCTACATCGATGGTCGGTCTTTCAAAATAAGTCACTCCCTCAACTACTTGCTTTACTGCCCCATCATTTTTATTGCCTGTACCCTTTGCCATAAAATTTCTCCTTTAGTCATTATATAACCTTTATTCTCTTGTCACAAGCTAGTAACTATAGAGTTTAGGATAGTTTTTCTTATCAAAAACCGCTAAAACAATGTAACACAAGATGACTACCAAACCAATAGCTCCGGTTACCACCCAAGCTACTTGCACACTGTATTCTTCCATTAAATGACCAATTCCTTTATCAAAAAGAGCTTGACAGATTCTTACACCAATAATGGAGATACTGATAATTCTGCCGCGATAGGAAGCTGGAACTCTCTTAGTCAAGTAGGGTTTTTGTCCCAGGCTGGAACAAATCTCCCCTAAAGTGAAGACAAAACCAATCACAAAATACAACGGCAGGATTCCCTGGATAAAAGTGAAACAACAAAGGGTAGCCACTATTAATACTTGACCGCTTATCACCTTTTTTATATCCATCTGTTTCTTCAGTAATTTCGTCAATAATGGTGTCCCGATTGCTACGGTAAAAGAGTTCAAACTCATCAATAGTCCAAAGTACTTCGCTCCCTTCTCTTGATACAACTGCTCAAGATTTAATGGCAACAAAAACATAAATTGCGAATATACCATATCGGCAATCATCATGCAGAAAAAATAGAAAAGAATAATTCGCTTATTTTTCAGAACTTGCCACACTGTCGTAGTTTGATCATTATCTTTTTCATAGCTGCTCTGTATTTCATCATCTTTTTCTTTGCTGACATCCTTGACTAGGAAAAACACCATAAAAGTTGAAACCAGAGCACTGAGAGCTGTAACTAAAAATGAGATATGCAAATACTTTTCAAACAACAAACCACCGACAATGGGAGTAAGTATGCCACCAAGATTATTTCCCAGGTAATTTAGACTGTAGACCCGATCGCGGTCTTTCGTTTTTGACAAGTCGGCAAACAAGGCATCATAGCAGGGCCATTGCATCAAAGAGAATAGCGAAGCACAAATATGAAAGACGATGGTTACTAAGGATAAAGGAATAAAAGCACAGACCAATTCACAGCATATCGCAACTAAACTGAACAGGATAATCAGGTTTCTTTTATTGTAGCGATCACAAAGCCGACCGGCTACCAAGGTGCCGGGAATATATATCAGCGTTGCCAACAAAAGGATATCGGCAACCTGACTGGGGCTATAACCCAGTTTATTCTTCAGAATCAATGTCAACATTGAGAAAACTAAAGCCCCCATACTGCTGACTATTCTCCCTAATAATAGTATATAAAACTCTTTTCTCAGTCCGCGATACTCATCAAAAATTTTAAACATTACCCCTATTATATATAAAAATACTTATTATTAAAAATTTCTTAATGAATGATTCAGCTTAAGCTAACAAGAATGAGCGAAAATACCGGTATCCGGCAATATCCGGAGCTTCCTCGGATTTTATTATTTTATAGTTGGTAACCACTGCAGCGATGTGACACATCGCAATTCCCATGTCAATCTTCCCCATCCTCTTGCCTAATAGGCGCGCTTTCAGAAAATCGGGTATTTGGCAGTAACAGTGAATCAAATTATCTTGTTGATAAAAGTACCAATCCTGCAGATTCATCGCGCTTGGAGCCAAGCGTACCACCTGGCTGATTTCGTTATCCACATTGCTAATCTTACTTATGTCTTTTCTTTTAAAATCAGCCAATTGCCTAAATAAATCCCCCCGGGGATAACCCAGAGCCAGACAGATCACAAAACCCGGGGTAGACTCTTTTTCCTGACTTCTAGCTACGCCTAACCAACAGCTGCCAATAGACAAACTGTTGAGATAAAGGCTCAATTGTTGACCAATGAAACCGATATTTTCGAGGTACCCCGCTTTTTCTTCACTGTAAAAGGCTAAGTAGTGGGGCGCTTTTACACCAAATAAACCACTTACCCTATCAAGAAAACGCACTTCGTAGTTAATGTCGTCAAAAAGCGGTATCAGCTCATCAATCCTTTGCTGAATTTTTTCAAGCACTTCCGTTGGCAGCTTTTCAAGTTGATAACTGCGAATTGATTGCCTTTGAATAATATACTCTTTCATCAGTATTCTCCCTTTTCACTTTAATATCACAGTTTCAAGCCGGTTTCTGCAAGCCGAGGTTTACAAACTTAAACAAATATCCAGACTTGTCTCTAGTAAAGCTTTTCTTATTTCATAGCGATCTAAAAACCCGCGGGCTTCCCATTTTTCCCCGTCAAGATTATCGCCACTGTAAAGTATAATTGCCAACCCCACACCTAAATATTGGGCAACGGCTAAAAAAGCTGCTGCTTCCATCTCGACCGTCAGACAACCCTCAGCTTTTCTTTGAGCCACTTTTTTTGCTGTTTCCCGATAAAAAGCGTCAGTAGTCCAGGTTTTCGCTTTGAGATGGGGTAAACCGGCAGCGCTTAAGCCCTGACAAACTTTTTCTACCAGCTCGCTTTTAGTTTCTACTTCTCTTGCCGGTTTTAGGTAGTGATAGGAGGTTCCTTCATCGCGTAGCGCTGCAGTCGGGACAACTAAATGTCCTACCACCAAATCTTTATCTAAAGTGCCACAACTGCCACAAACAAGGTATTTCCTGCAACCGTAGGCTACAAGCTCTTCCAGTAAACCGGCAGCCATCGGGGCGCCAACAGCCGCTTGCACTAAGACAATTTTCTTTCCCTGATACCCTAACTCATACAGCGGATACTTAGCCGACTCTGATTTTATGGTAGCCACCACTTGGTATTTATACTCTTTCAATATTTCAGCGATAGCTTCAGAAAAGAAACATAGTACACAGTGCTCAGCTATGTCAATTGCCGTGATGATATCCTGCGGTCTGATTAGGGCTTTTTTATCCTCATCAAATTCCAAAATCGGATATGCTGCTCTCATTTATTTCATCCTCTCTGCGACATTGAATCTTACTATATCTTGAATTAAATCACAAGGCCAAGCTTCATCATAGGGCAACTGGATTGTCGACTTACCGCATTTCCAATTTCCCAATTGATTGTGGAATTTCGCCATAGCTGCAGTCCCAATATACAAACCAATGTGTTTTTTAGCCGCGGCAAAATGGACAATATAACCACGCCAATAGAAAGATGGCATATTCCAGCGTATATCTTCAAAAGCCGCCTGGGGCAATACGGCTTTGATAATCTCATAAATCTCTGTCAGTTTTACTTGTTTCTCATACGGAAACTTCGCGATATAAGCTCTAATTTTTTCTGTCATACTCTGCCTTTATTAAAATAAACTCAGTTGTTCCACTTTATAATTCTTTTGATAATCAGCGATTATATCGGCCATTTTATAGCGAATTCCCTGTCTTTCGCAAGCGATTACCAGATGTTGAAATAACAACTTAGCATCTTTACTGCCACAGCTATACTGATTGCCATAAGTGAACTTATATTTTTCTTTAAGCCCGGGGAAATGTTCATCCAATTTCTCATAATAATATGCTCTTTGCCGATCGCGTAGCGTAAGACCAAACGCCGGGTAGACAAAGTTTACTTTGCTGCGAGCTGCTTGTTCTACGATAGCTTCAACATTCTCTACGGTATCACTGATAAAAGGCAGCACCGGCATCAGTAAGATACCGCAATAAATGTCGTTAGCGGCTAAAGTGGCTAAAGTTGCAAAACGTTCACTGCTGACGGCGATGTTTGGTTCAATGATTTTAGCCAGCGTATCATCGCTGGTCGTTATCGTTACTTTAACGATTACCGGAGAATGCTTGTTGATTCTCTTTAGTAAAGCTACATCGCGACTTACTAAAGGGCTTTTAGTAGCGATCGCAACACCAAAACCATAGTTGTCAATCAATTGTAAAGCCCCTTGCGTCAAATGCAACTTAGCTTCTAACGGATTATAAGGATCGCTCATTGAGCCACTGGAAATCACCCCTTTTACTCTTTTACTTTTTAGATCACGTTCAATGACCGTCAAAGCCTCCTTTTTTACTTTAACTTTAAAAAAGCTGTCGTCACGATAGCATTCACTGCGGCTGTCACAGTAAATACAACCATGGCTACAGCCACGATAAATGTTCATGTTGTAGTCCGCGCCAAACCAAGCATTGCTCTTATTATTGGTAACTATGGTTTTACAGGGTAGATACTCCAGGTCTTCTTCCATTTAATCACTATACCTGCGTTTTTTGATAGCTTTTAACCGCCTTTTTTAATATTTCCAAATAAGCTTCCTCACCAAAAGTGTTAATCTTAAATAGAACTCCCTTACTGCCTCCTGAAGTTATACCGGAGAGAAATAGTTGATTACCTTGACCCACTAAAACAATGCTCAGGCTCAAGCG
>CAZUQA010000053.1:0-2587 GCA_964622375.1 uncultured Erysipelotrichaceae bacterium
AAAAGAGCGGCAAAGTCTTATTTGTCGGTACCAAGAAGGTAGCTCAGGAAGTTGTCATGGAAGAAGCTTTGAAATCGGGAGCCTTCTATGTCAATCAAAGATGGTTAGGCGGTTTGTTGACTAATTATCGCACTATTCAAAAGCGAATAAGGCGTTTAATTGAAATAAACGAAATGGAAGAGAGTGGACAGATCAATCTCTATCCCAAAAAAGAAGTAGCCCAGATTCGTAAAGAAGGCGTTAAACTGGATAACTTTTTAGGTGGCATCAAAGAAATGAAGAAATTGCCCGATGCTTTATTTGTCGTTGATCCCACCGAAGATCACAACGCCGTAGCGGAAGGGCGCAAATGCGGAATTCCGGTGTTTGGTATTGTGGACACTAACTGTGACCCGACAGTTGTCGATTATCCGATTCCGGCTAATGATGACGGACAAAAATCGGTAGCTTTACTGGTGACGCTGATGGCTGATGCTATTAGAGAAGCTAAGGGTGACGCCGAGTTAAGCGTCGCTTACAAAGATGAAGAAGAAGCTGACATCACGATGGCTGATGTTATTGTCAAGGTGGAAGAACAAGCTGCGGAAAGCGAAAGAAGAAGAAGAGCGAAAGCCGATGAAAGACGGCAACAGCAAAATCGTGATCGCAGTAACTATCGCGGTCGGGAAAATCGCTTTGTGCCGCGTAATGAGCGTAGCAAAGAAGAAGAAAAAGCGACGGATAGCGACAGCACGGACTTATCAACAGATGTTAAGGAAGAACCCAAGCCAAGCCTGGAAGTCGAAGTAGCTGTTGTTGCTGATGAAGAAAAAGCGGACACTGCAGCCAGCGCAACGGAAACCGGCACTGTGGCAGTAGAAGAAGTTGTTACAGAAAGTCCCGAAGTAACCGTAGCGGAAAGCGAAGCGGAAAAAGCGCCAGCCAGAAAGAAAACAGAGAAAGTTGACGCAGAAAACAGCGACGAAATCATTGCTGAAGAAGGCGCAACAGTAATTGAAGAAGAAGCGGTGGTCAGTGAAGAAAAGCCGCAAACTAAAAGAACAGCTAAAGCCAAAGCGGAAGTTGATAATGAAGTTGTAGCCGGTGAAAAACCGGCTAAGAAAACAACAAGAACCGCGACAAAGGAGAAGGAAGATAAATGATAACTGCCAGTTTAGTCAAAGAGTTAAGAGATAAAACCGGAGCCGGCATGATGGATTGTAAACAAGCGCTTCAGGAAACTGACGGTGATATTGATAGAGCCATCAATTGGTTACGCGAGAAAGGGATTGCCAAAGCGGCAAAAAAAGCCGGAAGAATCGCGGTTGAGGGTCTGGTGAAAATTGCCAGTAATCAAGATACAGCAGTCTTACTGGAAATGAATGCAGAAACGGATTTTGTCGCAAAAAATGAAATGTTCCTAGAACTGTTGGATAAAACCGCAAGCTTGTTGTTGGCGGCCCAGCCAGCAGACTTAGCAGCAGCTTTAGCCCTTGATTGTGCGGGTCAAAGCTTAGATGAATTGATAATGAGCGCTACGGCTACCATCGGGGAAAAGATCTCTTTACGACGTTTCATTATTGTAAAGAAGAATGCTGATCAGCTGTTTGGTACTTATACCCACTTTGACGGACGTATCGGCGTTATTGCTACTTTAGAAGGCGGTAATGCGGAAATCGGCAAAGATATCGCTATGCAGGTAGCTTCTATGGCGCCCAGTTACATTCAACGCGCAGACATGGATGAACAGTTGATCCAACAAGAAAGAAATATTCAAAAAGCTTTGATGGCAAATGATGAAAGCTTAAGCAGTAAACCGGAAAACATTCTAGCCGGCATTCTGGAAGGGAAGCTTTCTAAGGCCTTACAGGATATGTGTCTAAATGACCAGTTGTTCTTTAAAGCGCCGGAGATTAAGGTCGGACAATACCTGAAACAAAACGGTGCCACCTGTGTCGCTTTTGTCCGCTATGCGGTCGGAGAAGGTTTAGAAAAGAAAGAAGAAGATTTCGCAGCCGAAGTTGCATCGATGATGTAAAAAAGACACTTCTGTGTCTTTTTTTAAGGAGGAGCTCATGTATAAACGGATTTTATTGAAACTCAGCGGTGAAGCGCTGCAATCCAAAGCCAGCGGTAATTTTGACCAAGAGGTCTTACAGTCCTTGGCTTCACAGATAAAAGAAATTCACCAGGGGGGCACGGAAATTGCGATCGTGGTTGGTGGCGGTAACTTTCTCCCCGGTAAATTTGCCAAACAATTAGGTATCGAAAGAACCCAAGCCGATTATATGGGCATGTTAGCAACGGTTATCAACGCTTTAGCTATCCAAAGTTCCTTGGAGAGTAAGGCGGTGGAAACCCGGGTGATGTCAGCCATTCCCATGGACAAGGTCTGTGAACCCTATATCTTGCGGCGAGCGCTCCGCCATTTAGAAAAAGGGCGCGTTGTAATCTTTGCTGCCGGCACCGGTAATCCCTATTTTTCCACCGATACTACCGCGGCTTTACGCGCTTCGGAAATCAAAGCCGAAATAATTCTGATGGCGAAAAATGGGGTTGACGGGGTTTATAATGCCGACCCGAAAGTCGATAAAAACGCCACTAAATA
>CAZUQA010000054.1:0-4040 GCA_964622375.1 uncultured Erysipelotrichaceae bacterium
TTCATTTTCCGCTTTTTTCCACCTTCACTTTTTGTCCAACTTACCTTGAATAGTGAGGCAAACTGCTTTACTTGCTCTACTCGCTCTTTGTAGTTTGTTCCCGTAGTTTGTTACCTGATGTCAGCTTATTTTATACATCGATAATTGATAAAAATGGCGATAACTATTCAACTTTATTTACGACAAAATTCCTGCTTTTTAGACATCACCTATCAACAATAAACAATTCGCTTGCTACTACTAAGCTTCCTGAAGCAAGAGACTCTGGCTTTCAAACCGGCAGCTTCCTGAGTTTAGTTACTTCCATCCAGTCACCATCAAAGTCAGCATTGAATGCTCTTTTTATTGTCATTCAATCACCGGCAAAATCAGCGTTGAAATCGCTACACAGCAGTTTGCTTTAGTTGGGAAAAATCAATGTTCAACTTTTCATACTGTTTTCTTGGCATATTTACTGTCCTTTATACTGTGCAATATATATGCTAGTATTAATTAAATACCAATAAAGAAAGAGAAACACTATGCCAACATCTGCCAACCAAAAAATGAAACTGCTTTATCTTATTAAAATCTTTTCTGAGCTCACTGATGAGAACCATAGTTTATCGATGGCACAGTTGATTAATGAGTTAGCTAAATTTGCTGTACAAGCAGAAAGGAAATCAATCTATTCCGATATTGAATATCTGCAAAATTATGGTTACGACATTATCCGCAAACAAAACAAGGGTTCGAGTTACTATTTAGGCAGTCGTGATTTCCAGTTAGCCGAACTAAAATTACTGGTTGATGCTGTACAAAGCTCGCAGTTTATCACCAAGAAAAAAAGTGAGGAATTGATCACTAAACTTTCACAGCTGGCCAGCAAACATCAAGCGAAAGAACTGAATCGCCAGATTCTCGGCATCAATAAAGCTAAAACTTTAAATGAGCATATCTACTACAATATCAATGAACTCCATAATGCAATAAATAACGGCAGAAAAATCAAATTCCGTTACTTTGATACCGATGAAACAGCTCTGAAGAACTTTCGGAAAGCCGGTGAGTTTTATCTTGAAACTCCGCTAACCTTATATTGGAACGATGATCGTTACTATGCGGTTTGCTACTCCAGTAAACATAAAAATCTGTTAAATTACCGTGTCGATCGTATGGATAGCGTCAATATGAGTGAAGAGGCTGCTGATTATTCCGAAAAACGTCGCTTAAACATTAACAATTACATCAGTAGCCAATTTGGTATGTATAGTGGTGATGTTGTCAAAGCAACTGTACGTTTTGATAAGTCTTTATTGAACCCGGTTATCGATCGTTTTGGCACTAATCTAGTTATCAAACCTGATGGCGATTATCGCCAAATTATCGTTGATGTTACTGTCAGCCCCGTATTCTTTGCCTGGGTGTTCCAATTTGGCAACAAAATCGAAGTCTTGGCGCCCAAAAGCTTACGTAAGGCTTTACAAAACCAACTATCTCAAGTCCGTGCTTTATACTAATAGCAAACATATATTGTAGACTTTCTTTGTACTGTCCGTACAATAAGCCTGTCTCTTTGTTATATTGTTTTTGTAGACAAAGGAAGATTACTAAGCAACTGGAAGTAGCGTGTTGCTAGACTTTCATAATGCTAGAAACTCGCCTTACTTCTGGCTTAAAACTACCCGTTGTTACAATCGCTTACTGCGTTTGACTTAATACTAGAGGTAAAATTCCACATTAGCCCCAAGTAGTTGTTTTTTCCGGGATTAAAATTAGGATATTTACCGCAAGTCAAAAAGAGTACCATCAGTGGACTATTGAATCTCTATCATGGCGGAATTTTGGAACCATAATTAGCTTTGGCGGTACAAAAGCCAACTCAGCCTGCGTTGTCAGCTCTTCAGCTAAATCAAGGATAATTCTTAAGTAATCAACCTTCTGTTGGTATCCCCATCTTCAAGTAAAAAGCTGATTGTCATGGTCAGCTTTTTACTTGTTTTCTGCTTTTAGTTAAATCCCATAAAGCCAAACCATACACTGAACCGCCACGCATTATGGCGGTTAGCGAAACCCCCCACCAAATTCCATTAACACCAATTACCGTTTGTGACAATAACCAACACAAGGGAACACGAATGATATTGGCAATGATACTGGAAATTGAAGGAGCAACCGTTCTTCCCTTACCTCGGAAATATCCGGAACCAATACCTTCAATGCTGGAAACTATTTGCCCAATTGCCAGTACCTTCAGATAATAAGCTCCCATGATTTTCAAGTGTTCCGCCGGTAAAAACAGACCAATCAAATAATAGCCTCCACAGTATAAAACCAAAGTTATCGCACAACCCCAACTGAACATTACCCAAGATGATAGCTTAAAGCCTTGTTGAATACGTTCAGTTTTATTAGCCCCGAAATTTTGTCCCATAAAAGCTGTTACTGCCGTACCAAAGCCGCCACCGATTAACCAACTTAATGACTCAATTTGGGTGGCTACCCGCTGCACAGCAATGGCATCAGCCCCAAAATCGCTGATAATTCGTGATACCATCATCGAAAGTAAAGTAAACACAGTGAATTCCAGAACAACCGGTGTTCCCCATTTACTGATTAATTTCATTTTCTCAACTTCCGGTCTTGAAATCAGCTTAACGCTCTTCAGTGGTCGATCTTTGTGTTTTTTCATTGCGATGATGATTAAAAGGCAAACCGTAAGTTGTCCGATTACTGAGGCAAAAGCTGCCCCTTCAATACCTAACTCGAGCTGAAAAATTAGTAGCGGATCAAGAATTACATTGATGATTACACCCAGCGCATTGATTAAAAACGGGGTTTTAGAATTTCCCGCGCCATTAAATGCTCCGGTCAAAGCAGCAGTTATAAAAGTGAAAGGTAAGCCGATACCGATAATCCGTAAATAGCTTATAGCCGCTTGATTAACATTTACCTCTCTGATATTAAAAAAGGCAATTAGCGGTCGACAGAACACGACACAAAATAAACCATAGATTACACCAACGACTACTGCCAGCAATAAAGAGTTTTGGACAAAGCTGGCTGCCGTCTTCAGATCATTTCGCCCTTTGTTTTGCGACACTCCGACTTCAGCACCGGTTCTTCCTAAAGCCAACAAGGCAATGCTCAACATCAAATACATACCTGAAGCCCCTGAAGCTGCCACATCATCGGAAGATAAACGCCCTAACCAAAACATGTTTGTCAAATTATAAAGCAACGACATCATCTGTGTCGCCATTATTGGTAGTGAGACAAAAACCAGTTTTTTCAGGATACTTCCTGTTGTTAAATCCGCTTTATTATCCATTTTGTTACTTTGACCATTTTATCATACATCAACTAAACTGCCCACAACTTGTTAGAAATTGCGGAATGACATAAATGCTTTTTTCCTTTTCTTTACCAGGGTGCAATGGTAACATGGTGTTGGAGAGATTTCAATGAAAGAAGACAATGATGATTGAACTATTAGCCTGTAAACTTGGGCGTAATGATGAAGCCCCTAATATTGACTTAGCTGAAACGCTCTGTAATAATGCCGACCGACTGGGCATTTTAGAAATTGTCGCAGCTTACAAGTCAAAAGAAACAGCAGTAGCTGATGATGCTATCAAAGTGCTCTATGAGATAGCTAAACGCCAACCGCAATTAGTTGCAGATTTTGTCGCTGATTTTATCGCTGGTTTAGCCGCTAAAAACAACCGTATCATTTGGGGCAGCATGATGGCTCTGGCTTATATCGCTCCGCTTACATCTACAAATATTTATCAACACTTAAACGAGATTGTTATGGCTTATCGCCAGGGCAGCGTTATAACCATTGATAACAGTATCAGCGTTTTTGCCGCTTTGTGTAAAGCTGACAGTGGTTATTGTAAAGAATTACTACCGCTCCTTATAGAACACTTCAGCAGTTGTCGGCCCAAAGAAATACCGCAACATGCTGAGCGCTTACAAGCTAGTTTATCGGACCATGCTAAAAAAGAAATACTTAATATTATAAATAGTCGAATAACAGAACTCAGTGCCTCCCAAGT